>JAFZIH010000079.1 GCA_017554455.1 Clostridia bacterium
ACAGGAGGCATCGGTTCCGGAAAAAGCACGCTTGCACTGTGCTTTTCCGCACATAATATACCGGTGATCGACGCAGACGAGATCTCGCGGTTTGCGCTGACGCCGGCGTCCGCATGCTTTTCGGACGTGATCGCGCTGTTTGGAACGGAATCACTGAGAGTTGACGGGACATTGGATCGTGCATATATCGCAGCCAAGGTTTTTTCAGACGGCAAGGCGAGAGAAGCGCTGAACGCGATCGTGCATCCGTTCGTCATACGGGAAATGCTCCGAAGGACCGAAGCGTGCAAAGCACCGATCGCGGTGTGGGACGTTCCGTTGCTGTTTGAAAGCGGTGTCGACGCGTTCTGCGCCTGTACGGTCGCGGTGCTGTGCGATGAGGAGATCCGCGTCGCGCGTACCGCGCGGCGGGACGGCTTGGACGAAGATTCGATCCGCGCGCGTATCCGGGCGCAGATCTCGGATGAAACGCGCGAACGGCTTGCGACCTATACGATCCGGAACGAGGGATCGATCGCCGAGTTTCGCAAAGAAGCCGACGCGCTGATCGAACAGATACGGGAGGAACTGCAATGAGCGAAACGGCCGCGGAAGCCCCGCGCATGAGCAAAAAACAAAAGACCACGCTGATCGTTCTTGCCATGGTTATGGCATGTTTGATCCTGACCTCCGTGATCGTATTCTGGGTGCTGCCCCGGATCATGCGCTCGAGATTTCAGCTGAAATATGTTGACCTGATCCAGAAATACAGCTCGGAATACGATCTCGAGCCGTCTTTCGTCGCAGGCGTCATCTGTATAGAAAGCAGATTCCGCGAGGATGCGGTCAGCCGTGCGGGGGCAAGAGGTCTGATGCAGATCATGCCTTCCACGGGAGAGGAGATCGCCGAAGAACTCGGCGTACCGTTCCACGTGGAGGATCTGTTTGATCCGGAGACGTCGATCCGTTTCGGCTGCTATTATCTACGGCAACAGTTGGATCGTTTCGACCAGAATCCTGCCGTCACGCTGGCGGCATACAACGCAGGACCGAACAACGCCGCGCTCTGGCTTTCTGAATACGGACTTGACAGCAAGGGACGCATTACGTATATTCCCTATGAAGAAACAAAAAACTACGTAAACCGCGTATTGCAGGCGCAGGAAAACTATCAAAACCTCTATCCGGATGAGCTTGCAAAGAAAACGGAGGATTAAATGCTGATTTTTTGGGTATCTCTCGCCGTATTGGCGCTGGATCAGATATCGAAGTACTGGATCGTTTCGTCGCATGTCATCGGAACGCTCGGTTATGACGGATCGCTGTACGACATCTCCGCACTGCACACGTTTTTGTCGCAGAGCGAGATCGTGCAGAAGAACGCGATTCCGCAGGACGGCAAGTTTATCGTTTTAAGCTTTACCCCGAACGATGCCGCGCTGTGGGGTCTCGGCAGCGGGAATCCCTGGGCATCCCGCCTGCTGCTTGCGATGACGGCGGTGTTCATTTTTTTGCTGTTGTTCTTTACGATCCGTTCGGGAAAGAAAATGCCGAAGTTGTCCCGCGTGATTGCAGGGCTGTTGATCGGCGGTTCGATCGGAAACATGTATGACCGGATCGCTTTCGGCTACGTCCGGGATATGATCTGTACGAGATTCATCGATTTCCCTATCTTCAACATTGCCGATTCCGCGATCTGCATTGCTATTGCGCTGCTCGTATTCGAGGCGTTTTTCAAAAAGCTCGGCGTTTTTGAATGCTTTGAAGATGAGTATCGGCAATTGTTCCGCCTGCCCACGCGTGAGGAAGCCGCCGAAGCCGCAAAGAGACGCAAAAAGAACAAGCTCTCGCGTTTTGAAGAATTGATCCCCGAGGACGAGAAAGAAGACGAACCGGAGGAATCGCATGACGACGGAAACGATTCTGCTGATCGCGGAGACGGAAGCGCCGCGGATTGACGCATATTTGGCGGCAAATACCGAATTCAGCAGATCAAAACTGCAAAAACTGATCAAGGACGGCGCGGTTGAACAGAACGGCAAACCCTGCAAAGCGAACAGTGAAGTCAAGACCGGCGACGTTATCCGCTTGTATGCACAGGAGGAGAGCAATGACCGTCTTCCGGAACCTGAAAACATTCCGCTGGACATCATTTATGAGGATGCGGATCTTGCGGTCATCAACAAGCCGAAGGGTATGGTCGTGCATCCCGCGCCGGGCAACGAATCCGGAACACTTGTAAATGCACTGCTCTACCGGTTTCGCTCGCTTTCCGGAACGGGCGGCGAAACAAGGCCCGGGATCGTGCATCGCATCGACCGAATGACGAGCGGTCTTCTCGTCGTCGCAAAAAACGACGCCGCGCACGAAGCGCTTGCAAAACAATTTGCGCTGCATACCGCGCATCGGGAATACATGTGCATTGTTCACGGCAACCTGAAGGAAGACAGCGGCACCATAGATGCGCCGATCGGACGGCATAAAACGGATCGCAAGCGTATGGCTGTTACGGAGGATGGACGCAGAGCCGTCACACATTGGCGCGTTCTCGAACGCTTCGGAACGGAAACGCTTTTGGACATTGCGCTGGAAACGGGTCGGACACACCAGATTCGTGTGCATATGGCGTACATCAAGCATCCGATCGTCGGGGATGAGGTCTATGGCTCCGCCGCACCGAAGCTCGGACTGTGCGGACAGGCGCTGCACGGATATCGATTGACATTTGTACATCCCCGTACAGGGGAGGAAATGACGTTTATCGCGCCGCTTCCGCAAGACTTCGTGACGGCGCTGCATCGCCTCGGCGGGACCGTTCCGGTCATTTAGAACGAAAAACGACGACATATTTTGATCCGCAGACGCGTTTTATAAAGGGATCGCGTCGGCATACGGCGGACAAAACCGAAGACAAACGTATTTTGTAAAGGAGAATAATCAGATGAGCAAGACAAAACGGATCATTGCAATCATGCTTGCAGCGATCATGCTGCTTGCGTGTTTCGGATGCAGCTTGATCGGTTACAGATTGATGCGGTGCGGATCGCTTATCAAGAGCTGCAGACCGCAGACGACGGTCGCACCGGAACCTACTGCGGTCGCGCATGCAACGGAAAAGCCGACGGAAAAGCCAACGCCGAAACCGACCGCGGAACCGGTCGAGCAGACAGCGGAACAGAAAGCGGCGGAAGAGGTATTTTTGGCGCTGGATGAGGAGATGTTCCTCGACACCGCAACGTCGGACATCACGTCGCTGGACCAATGGTGCGAGGATCCCGCAAGCTTCGGCATTGATGAATCGACCGTTCCCGTTACGCTCGGTGACTTTACCGAGGAAGCAAACAACGAATGGATCGAAAAGTGCTATGCGTGGCGCGAAAAGCTGAACGCGATCGACCGCACGCTGCTGTCCGATCAGCTGCAGTTTGCGTACGACACCTACTGCCGCTATTTCGATATGGAGATCGAATCCAAAGATTGGTTTTATAGCTACGAACCGCTTGATGAATACGTCGGCCTTCATATGAACATGCCGCTGTTCTTCGGACTCTATTCATTCAAGAATGAGTTGGATATCGAGCATTACCTGACGTTAATGGCGGATATGCCGCGTTATTACGGCCAGGTGTTGGCATTTGAACAGGAACGTGCGAATCGCGGATTCTTTATGACCGAAGAAATGCTTGACGTCATTCTCGGCGACCTTCAGACGGTTGCGGACAGCGGAGAAACGAGTTACCTGCACGGTACATTCAAAGAAGCGATGGAAAAGCTCGATTTCCTGACGGACGCGCAGCGCGAAGCGTATATCGCAAAAAACGATGAACTTGTAAAAACGGCATGGGTCGACGCGTACAAGCAGCTTCATGACGGACTGGAAGAACTGCGGCCGAAATGCCGAACCCGTATCGGCGCATATGAGCAGGGAGGTGCGGCGTACGATTATTATTGCTGGAAGATGAAGGCCGAATCTTCGAATAACAGAACAATTGAGGATGAGATCGCATTCCTCGAAAAGTGTAATTCGACGGTTTATACAGTCTTCCTTACATCTGCGATGAACTGCTACAACGATCTTATCGCGGAAAAGTTAATCACGACCGGATCGCTCGAAGGGGACGAAGCATACCTTAAGACACTGATGCCGAAGATCGTTCCGCCGATGCCGGAAGTCGAAGTGACCTATACCGAAGTTCCGGAAGAACTGCAGGACAGCTTCTCGCCGGCAGCATATATGACGCCTGCACTTGACGGATATCGGAATAACATCATACTCACAAACCCGAAGGATCAGGAGCATTACAGCATGTCCACGCTTGCGCACGAGGGCTTCCCGGGGCATATGTATCAGTTCACGTACCAGTACAATCTGGGGACGATCCCGAAGTATCAGTTGATTATCGAGAACAACGGCTATGCCGAATCGTGGTCGACCAATGCAGAATGGAACATCGCAAAAATCAATGAACAATACGGCACAGACCTTGCGATCGCTACGTTTCTGAACGAATATTTCGGCAACATTCTTGTCACGATCGTATCGCTGAAGGTCAACGGACAGGGCGCGACAGTAGAGGATATCGAGGCATATATGAGCCAGTGGGGACTCGATGATTACGCGCAGGATTTCTATGACTACGCGATCGACATGCCGATTTACTTCTTCAAGTATACCGGCGGCTTCTGTGAGCTGTTCGATCTTACCAATCGCTGCAATCAGGGCGATCTTGTGGAATTCTTTACAGAGTATCTGCATTGGGGTCCCGGCTATTTCGATCTGCTGAATGAACGTATGGACGCATGGGCAAACGCACAATAAAAGCTTGACATTCGCAGAAATTGTGGTAAACTGCATAAAAAGACATTGAGAAAGAGGAGTATGCGCTTCGCCCGTCAGAGATCCGTTCCGCGGCTGAAAGAACGGTCGGCAACGAAATGCAGAAGGTCGCTTTTGAGTCGATACGGTGAATTGAGTAACCGTATCCGGATCGTTCCGTTATCGACGCAGAGAGAAACAGATCATTCTGTTTAACAAAGGTGGTACCGCGAACGCCCACTTCGTCCTTTGACGAGGTGGGCGTATCTATTTTGAAGGAGATGGTACAATGAATTCAGAAATGCCGAAAACCTACGACCCCGCAAGTGTGGAGCATGCGTGGTACGAGAAGTGGGAGAGGAACGGCTATTTCCATGCCGCGCCGAACCAGGAAAAACAACCGTTCACGATCGTGATCCCGCCGCCCAACATCACGGGCAAACTGCATATGGGGCACGCGCTGGACAATACGCTGCAGGATACGATCATCCGCTATAAGCGCATGTGCGGCTTTGAAACGCTCTGGCTTCCCGGAACGGACCACGCGTCGATCGCGACGGAGGTTAAGATCGTGGAAGCACTCGCGAAGGAAGGCGTGACCAAGAAAGATATCGGACGTGAAGCATTCTTGAAGCGCGCGTGGGAATGGCGCGCCGAATACGGCGGAACGATCGTAAAGCAGCTTCGCAAGATGGGCTCCTCCTGTGATTGGGAGCGCGAACGCTTCACCATGGACGACGGCTGCAACCGCGCCGTGGTCCGCGTGTTCAAAAACCTCTATGACAAGGGATTGATCTATCGCGGCAATCGCATCATCAACTGGTGCCCGGACTGCAAGACTGCGTTGTCCGACGCCGAGGTAGAATACGAAAGCCAGGACAGCCACCTCTGGCACGTGCGCTACGACGCGCCGGACAAGTCCTATTCGATCACGGTCGCAACGACCCGCCCGGAGACCATGCTCGGCGATACAGCGATCGCCGTGCATCCGGAGGATCCGCGCTATCGGGATATTATCGGCAAGACCGTCGTTCTGCCGCTTGTGAACCGCGAGATTCCGATCGTCGGCGACGAGTACTGCGAGATGGAATTCGGTACCGGCGCGGTGAAGATCACGCCGGCACACGATCCGAACGACTTCGAGGTCGGCAAGCGTCACAATCTCCCTGTGCTGCGCGTGTTCACCGACGACGGACACGTCAACGAAGAGGGCGGCAAATACTGCGGGCAGGATCGCTTTGAATGTCGAAAGAATATTGTCAAAGACCTCGAGGAAAGCGGCAATCTGGTCAAGGTTGAGGATTATACGCACAACGTCGGCACATGCTACCGTTGTCATACGACGATCGAGACGATCGTTTCAAAGCAATGGTTCGTGGATATGAAGCCGCTTGCCGGTCCCGCAATCGACATGGTGCGCTCCGGTAAAGTGAAATTCGTTCCAGAACGGTTCGACAAGAACTTCTATCATTGGATGGAAAACATCCGCGACTGGTGCATTTCGCGTCAGCTGTGGTGGGGCCACCGCATTCCGGTGTATTACTGCGACGACTGCGGCGGCACCTTCTGTGAAGAGACCGCGCCGGAGAAGTGCCCGGTGTGCGGCGGAAAGCTCCGTCAGGACGAAGACGTGCTCGACACCTGGTTCTCGTCCGGTCTGTGGCCGTTCTCCACACTCGGCTGGCCGGAGGAGACGGAGGAGCTCAAATACTTCTATCCGACCGATACGCTTGTGACGGGCTACGATATCATCACGTTCTGGATTTCCCGTATGATCACGTTTGCGGCAGAGGTCATGAAGGAGGAGCCGTTCAAAACGGTCTACGTCCATGGTCTCGTGCGCGACTCGCTCGGACGCAAGATGAGCAAGTCTCTCGGCAACGGCATCGACCCGCTCGACATCATCGAGAAATACGGCGCAGACTCGCTTCGCTTCTCGCTCGTCACCGGAAACGCCGCCGGCAACGACATGCGCTTCTATACAGAAAAGGTGGAAGCGGCACGGAACTTCTGCAACAAGGTTTACAACGCGGCGCGCTTCGTGCTGATGAACATCGATGAAAATACGAAGCCGGAATTTGACGAACGCACGCTCTCGATCATAGACAAGTGGATCCTTGCGCAGCTCGACCGCACGATCCGTGAAGTCACGGCGCACCTTGACGCCTATGACCTGAATCTTGCAGCGGAAAAGATTTATGACTTTATTTGGGGTACGCTCTGCGACTGGTATATCGAGCTCAGTAAACCCTCGTTGTACAGCGACGACGCAGCCGAAAAGGCACGCGTTTCGTCCGTGCTGCTTCATGTGCTTTCGACCTCGATGAAACTGCTGCATCCGTTCATGCCGTTCATCACGGAGGAGCTCTATCAGCGTCTTCCGGGACATGCGGAAACCATCATGCTTTGCGATTGGCCGAAAGCGTCGGATTCGATGCGGTATGAAGCGGAAGAAGCTTGCACAGAAACGCTCAAGGACGTGGTCCGTGCGATCCGCAACGTGCGTGCCGAACGCAAGGTGCCGGTGGGACTGAAAATCAAAGCAAAGCTGATCGTTCCCGATCCCAAAGCGTTCGGTTCGGTCGAAAAGCTTCTGATGAAGCTGATCGGTGCGGAGAACGTCGAGATCACCGACGTGCGCGGCGACGTGCAGAAGACAGACGTGCATCTGGTGTGCAGCGGCGCGGAGGCATATATACCGCTTGCGTCGCTCGTGGATCTTGATGAGGAACGCGTAAGGATCGATAAAGAGATTGAGCGCGTGAAAGGCGAGGTCGCACGCGCCGAGGGCAAGCTGTCCAACGAGAAATTCGTTGCGAAAGCGCCGGAAGCGGTCGTGAATGAAGAACGCAGAAAGCTGGACGCCGCGAAGGAGATGCTTGCGCGTCTTCAGCAACGCCGCGCGGATCTGAACTGAACAGGATAGGGGGAAGCACGGGCTTCTCCCCTTTATGTTTTAAGGAGGTAAAGATGGAAAACACCGTTACAGCACAAAATGATGCAAATAAAGAATTGCTAGATGCGATCAAAGAACTGCGGAATAGTGAGAAAAAGAATCTTCGGATCAATCGGATCAAGTTGGTCACGACTTTGCTTTGTCTTGTCATTTGCTTGATCGTCGCGATCGTCATGTTCGGTAAAGCAGAAACGCTTATGAAGAAAGCGGATACTGCACTTGATGCGCTTACGGACGCGGGAAACAATATCAACGCGCTTTCCGAGGAGATTGAAAAGATGGATCTCGAAAAACTCGGGAAGTCATTGGGAAACATCGTCGACGTCAGCGAAGAAACGATCGGGGAGATCCATCAGGCAGTCGGAGGACTGGATCAGCTTGTAAAGGATGCCGACGATGCAATGCAGCATATCAACAGCGTTGATTTTGAAAACCTGAATAACGGGATTCAGCGGTTGAACGACGTGCTGGAACCGGTAGCAAACTTTTTCAATATTTTCAAGAGATAAATCTTTTTTGAAAATCAAAAAAAGTTGTTGACATTTCTATCTTAATGTAGTATTCTATTCAAGCCGTTTGAAGTTCGTGTGAAGTTCGGGGTGTAGCGCAGTCCGGTAGCGCACGTGCTTTGGGAGCATGGGGCCGGAGGTTCAAATCCTCTCACCCCGACCAAAACGGCTTGATGCGTGGTCCCGTGGTCAAGTGGTTAAGACACCGCCCTTTCACGGCGGCTA
>JAFZIH010000008.1 GCA_017554455.1 Clostridia bacterium
AACTACATGCTGAAGAACCAGGGCGACGGCTTCGCGATGTTCGGCGCCAAGAACGTGACGATCCTCCGTGACGAAGTCATGGTCGACAATCAGGTTCTGATTAACTACATCCAGACGATGCCAACCAACGATGACGGTGTCCATCAGGTCACCGGCTACACCGATCCCGAAGGCGAAGGGCGTATTGTCATCGTTCCCGAGAAGCTCGTCACTTTCTACGGTGAAAACGTGAAGGCGTCCGATGTTGCCGAAGAAGTCGGCGACGAGCTCATCTACCGCTATGACGTCAAGGTCAAGAATATCGATCCCGAGATCTCGGTGGTCGGTATGCAGGCATTCGTCGAATATGACAACAAAGCGCTTACCTTCATCGAAGCAACCTCCACGCTGGAAGGTTCCACCGGCGTCAATGAGAAGAACGGTGTGATCTCCTTTGCCTGGGCAAGCAACGGCGAAGGCATCGCAGTCGAAGACGGATTCGTTGTCGTGTCGCTGTACTTCAAGCTGAACAAGGCGCTCGAAGACGGTGCTGTCCTTGACTTCTGCTTCGTATCCGGCGATAACAATGCGATGACCGGCTTCTCTTACGTCGACGAAGACACCGTTGTTGAAGCGGACAACGTCGTCACAGAGGACGGCAGCATGACCTTCTCCGCGCCGAAGGATCTGACCATCTACGGCGAAGACGTCATTTCCACCGACGTTATGGTCGTCGAAAACGGCGAACGTCTCTATCGTTATGACATCCGTGTGAAGGATCTGCCCGAAGCGGGCCTCAAGGTCAACAGCGCTCAGATCTTCCTGACCTACGGCGAACCTCTTGTATTCCGCCGTGCGGAAGGCAAGCTTGACTGGACATACGGTGAGAAAGACGGCAAGCTGATGTTCAGCTGGGCCTCCGATACGCCGGAGCTGCTCAACAATGAAGAAGTTGTTCTGTCGATCTTCTTCGCAGCGCCGAACGCAAGCGGCACAACCGCAGAAATCAAGTTCACGATGAATGCTCTGAACACAGTAAGCGCAATGTCCGTGATCTACGGCGGCTCCGTATTTGAGATCGAAGCCGAAACGATCGACGGCAGCATCACGTTCCCGGAGATCGTTCTCGGCGACGCGAACTGCGACGGTCAGGTCACCGCGGCTGACGCTGCTCTGATCCTCCGTTCCCTCGTCGGTCTGAATGAACTCACCGCACAGGGTGCGCTGAACGCGGACGTTGACGGCGACGGTGAAGTCACCGCAGAAGATGCAGCGATCATCCTCCGCTACATCGTCAAGCTGATCGAGAAATTCCCCGTAGAGGAAACCGAACAACCGTAACTCCTTACTTATACAAAGAGGACCGTCAATTGACGGTCCTCTTTTCTGTCTGAAAAAGCGGCGAGAAACGTTTCCTCACCGCCATTATCTAATAATTCGTCAGATATCTTTCATCCGCTCGTTCAGCCGCAGATAGACCGGCCGCATCCACGGTTCCGAGCATGCTCTGATCGCCTCTTCCGGCAGGAACCATTTAACGGCGCTGTTCTCGTCCGCTTTCACGTGAAGCGGCTCCGTATCATCTGCGATCAGCAGATACGTTCCGTTCAGATGCAGATGCGCCGGAACGAACTTACCGCGTTTATAATGCGGATTCACCGTCAGCGTTTCGATTGACAACAGCTTCTCCGACGCAGGCCGAACTGACGTCAATCCCGTTTCCTCCGCCGCCTCCTTGAGCGCCGCCTTCAAAAGATCCCTTTCACCGTCCGCATGACCGCCGGTCCACGCCCACGAATCGTAGATATTGTGGTAGATCATCAGCACGCGGTCGCGCGATTCGTTCGTGATCCAGGCGGACGCCGTCACGTGAAACAACAGATTACTGCGTTCATATACATCTGCGTACCGTTCGAGACAGTCGAGCATGACCGCTTTGTCCGTTTCCTCCTGCGCGTCGCGCGGGCAATATTGTTTCAATGCTTCATAGAATTCCATATTCGCAGTATACCATGATTCCCCCTTGCCCGCAAGGCAGATTTGCTGTATACTGTAGAAAAACCACGGAGGCGCATATGGTACATATCGGGAACGACTGGGACACACTGCTTGCCGACTATTTTGCTTCGGAACAGTATCTTTCGCTTCGGCGGTTTCTTGCCGAAGAGTACCGTACGCATACGATCTATCCGAGCATGTACGACATTTTCAATGCGCTGAAGTACACGAGCTTTGCCGATACCAAGGTCGTCATCATCGGGCAGGACCCATATCACGGTCCCGGGCAGGCGCACGGGCTCTGCTTCTCCGTTCAAAAGGGCGTAGAACCGCCTCCTTCGCTCAAGAACATCTTTCAGGAGCTTCATGATGATCTCGGTATACCGCAGCCGAACCATGGCGAATTGACCGCGTGGGCGCGTCAGGGCGTGCTCCTTCTGAACACGGTGCTGACCGTGCGGGAACATATGCCGAACTCACACAAGGGGCACGGTTGGGAAGCGTTTACCGACCGCGTGATCGAATTGCTGAATAAGAAGCAGACGCCGATCGTCTTTCTGCTGTGGGGCGCGAACGCGCGGAACAAGGCAAAGATCGTCACCAATCCGATCCACGTCAAACTCGAAGCCCCGCATCCGAGCCCTCTTTCCGCATACAACGGCTTCTTCGGCTGCCGGCACTTTTCCAAGGCGAATGCCTGTCTCGAAAAAAGCGGCCAAAGCCCGATCGACTGGCGTCTCGACTGAAAAACTTTTCGCAAAATACAAAAAAAGGATTGACAAAACCGACAATCTTTTGTATTATATCACTTGCGTGCTCGGTTCGTCTAGTGGCCTAGGACACCGCCCTCTCACGGCGGTAACACGGGTTCGACTCCCGTACCGGGTACCAGATACAAAGAAAGAAGCCCCTGATTCAGGGGCTTTTTTCATGTCTTCAAATGTTTGTCGCTTATGCCGTTCGCTCCCGAACACCGTCTTCCGTAAACTCCAGTACGCGGTCGCAGATCGAAAGCGCCGCGGGACGGTGCGTGACAATGATGACCGTTTTGTCCGTCATGGTGCGCAGGTTTTCCAGAAGCCGCTTTTCAGTAACGGAGTCCAGAGAGCTCGTCGCCTCGTCAAGCAGCAGGATCGGACTCATAGAATAGATTGCGCGCGCGATAGCGATGCGCTGCATCTGCCCTTCCGAAAGACCCGCGCCGCGCTCGCCGAGCAGCGTGTCAACGCCCTGATCAAGTTCCGAAACAAATTCATCCGCGCAGGCGATCTTCAATGCATGGTGTATGCGTTCGTCGTCATGCGCCGCCGGCGGATCGGCAAAAGAGACGATCTCGCGGATCGTTCCGCTCATCAGGTAATTGCCCTGGGGCACATAAGCAAACAGCCGTCGGAACGCGGAGGTCAGTTCCCCATTGTTCCCCTGTCTGTCTGTATAATAGCGGCTGCCTGCGTCCGGATGCATGACGCACATCAAAAGCTTCAACGCAGTTGACTTGCCGCACCCGCTCGTTCCCGTAAACGCCGCGTATTCGCCTTTTCGGATCTCCAGTGAGAGATTCTTCAAAACGATCGGCATATCCGTTTTTTCGATCTCCAACGCATTTTCGGATACCGGATAATACGTAAAGTCTACGTTCTTGAATCCGATCGCCGTCAAATCGTTCTCATAGAAACGGATCGCATCGGAAAGCGGCTTTGCCTCCGCATCGTCCGACTCAAAACGTTCTGCTTCCATCAGCCGTTCCGCGCTCGCAAGCATGGCATAATACCGCGGAATGAACCCGGTGATGTTCGCCATCGGCGTCTGGATCTGCGACAAAAGCTGCATGATCGCGGTCAGCGTGCCGAAGCTGACCGTTCCGATCAGAATGCCGTAACCGCCCCATGCAACGCCGAGCAGATACATCGCGGTCATTGCGGCGCCGAAGCCGACGTTGCAGAAGTTGGAAAACCGGTTGCGCCGCATTCTCTGCGTCTTATGAAAGCGCATCTTCTCCTCCGCCCCCGCTTGCGTCTGCGTTTCCGCGGCGAAAGACCGCAGCATGAAAAGACTTGCAATGCGCTCCTGCAAAAAGATGCGCACCTTTCCGTCCGCTTCCTGCACATTTTTGTGCAGCCGCTTCATCACCTTTCGGAACAGGACCGTCGTAAACGCAAGGATCAACCCGCCGGGGATCAGGATCGCGGCAAATCTCGGCTCAATTACGAGGATCATCACGAGCGCGCTGATCAGCTTGACCGCCATGCCGAAGAGCCCCGGAAAGATCTCCACGTATCCGTTTGCCACAACGACGGTATCGTTGGTCAGCCGATTCATCCATTCGCCGGAATGAACCGCGCTGACACGCAGAAAGTCTTTTTCAAGCAGGGTCTTCGTCAATCTGCCTTTAAAAGCGTTTTCGAAGCTTGATTTACTGAGCTCCGTCATCCAGCGAACCACCGCGCGCAAAGCAAGCTGCGCCGACGCGAGCGTAACGATCATTGCGAGGTATCGCCAAAAGCCCGTTCCTTCTCCCTTGACCGCAGCGTCTACCAGTCCCTTCATAAAAAGCGCGTGCAGCACGCCGGACCCTCCGAGCAGCATCTCGATGAGGGTCAGGCAAACGATGTACCACTTCTTTCGACCGGGTACCGTATAGAGCCATTTCTGCGCCGATTTCTTCATGCGTTACCTGCAGGATCCCTCCTGCGCGTTGTTTACAATGGTAGGAAAGGGGCGAAAACCGCCGTCTTCGCCCCAATTGTCGTGTGTGTTGTCAGTGCGCTGCCTTATACGCGTTTGCTGCCTGCGAATACGCGTAAACGGATGCTGCTGCATTCTGCGAATTCGTATCCGTATAATTTGCGAGCAGACTTCTTACATAGGACAGTGCAGAGACCTTCACGCTCACGGTGCCCTCCGAATCCGTCGTTGCAGTGATGGTATACGTGTTGCTGAGCTGATGCGCCGGAATGTTCAGAACGGAGATCTGATACCGTGCGCCGGCCTTTGTCGCCGTATACGGCGCGCCTGCCGTGAACGAACCGGTGTAGCCGGACTTCATCTTGAAGAACACGCGGATCTCTGTCGCGCTGTCAAAGATCAGCGAATAGGTGATCTTTTCGACGTCGTCATTTTTCACGCTCTGGAACTTATATCCCTCGACTTCCGTCTTGATTGCGTTGATCGTATCGGTATCATAGTTTGCCGTATATTTCTCGGTCATCTCGGCATAGTCCGTACCGAGCGTCCAACCTCTCTGTTCGGAGAGGAACCGCTGCGCATGATAGCCATAGTCCGCGACTGCATGGACCAGTGCGACCGTCGTTTCATCATACTTACTTGCAACTTTGTCGAAATCCTTGAAGTAATCTTCGACGGAGTACGTCTCTTTGACCGTCTTTTCCGTGTTGTTCTGCATGTAGTGGAACGTCGCCGTGATCGGCTCCGCCATCTGGATCGCATTCACGTAGCAGACGAAGGACGCATCTTCGTTGTATCCCGCGCTCTCCGTGCATTCGCCGTGCTCGATGGAGAACGTCATATAGCTTGTCGTATAGTCGACGCCGGAAATCGTGGGCAGCTCCATATTGAAGCTCAGGCCGATCAAACCGTCCAGGATCAGCTGATGAGGTCCGAAGTACGGTTCGGTCGCGGGGATCGCGAACGTTGCGGTGATCGTAACATCGCCTGCCGGCATCAAGAACGTGTACTGATCATCGTTGACTTTATTCGTCTCAACCTCGGTTTCGTCGCAAAGGACGGTCAGCGTGTCGAGGGCGTATCCTTCCTCCACGTAATCAACATAGACGTTGATCTCCGTGCCTGCAGATGCGCGGCTGTAAGCAGTGGATATTGAGCCGTGCTCGCCGGAGACGCAGGTGATGTTGTAGCCCGCTTCGATATAGAAGTATCCGCCGAACACCGACCAGTCGTTGTTGTAGATCTCACGGAAGTAGATGTTCACGCTGCCCGCGTGCGCCGCGTCGACCGTATACTGATTGTTCAGTCCGTCGGGATACCACGCGGTGATCGCGCCGTTTTCGACCTTGACGACCTTGATCTGATCTCCCTCGGCGAGCGTTGCTGCAAGGATGTATTCGCCGCCCGCGTTTACGTTTGCGCCGAACTTCTGCGTCGCGTCGATGTCATCGACCGCCCAGTCCGGTCCGATCAGATAGAAGCCATCCTCGAGCGTTTCGGGCTCAGGTTCACCGAAGAACTGGAAGGTGTAGATATCCGTATTGTCATTATTGAATGTACGAACGGTGAAGCAGTTGGCATAGAACTCAATGTACTCCGCATTATTGTTGTAGGTCGCAGAATCGCACTTGATGTAGTAGCTGCCTTCACCGGCTTCAGCCGCTTCAAGCTGGAACAGCGTGTTCGCGCCTTGCTCATTTACAAGCATAACATGTGTATCGTCCGCATACAGATACCTGCCGTCCGAAGTAGCAAACGTATACTTGCCGTCATCATCAATCGAAACCGTCAGACGAAGCGCCGTATCCGGAACCGCAAGGATACCATCCGTCAGCGTTGCCGAATCGGAAGCGAGCTCATGTTTACTGTTATTGTAGAAGAAATCCTCACCGGTCATTACCTTTTTACCCGTCGGATAGTAGATAACAACCGTGTCTCCTTCTTTCAACTCGCTCTTCATCTCCATGTTCGTGAGAACGATCTCTTGCCACTGCGCGAACAGCGCGATGTCTTCTTCGAGGGTAATGACATCATCCGGATTCAGAAGTTCGCCCTCATTGTTGATCTTCCAGCCAATGAAGCGCATGCCTTGCGGTGCCGTAAACTTATTGGCAGGAATGGTATATTCAGTGCCGACTTCCTTCGTTACGGAAGCCATGTTTCCGGTACCTCCGTTGCCGTCAAAGGAAACGGTGCAGGTCTGGACAGGCGTCGGGGGCTCGACATAAGAGCCGCCAACCTTTTTGAACAGAGAAACCTTTTTGTAAGAATTATTATAATACCTCAAGTACCCAGGACTATCGGGGTTATAGCTGATGTATTTATTAGTCGTCGTGTCGCAGATCCATGCGGTTTCGTCTTCCTTGAATTCAATCGAATGTGCTCTTGCGCTGTCTCCAAATCCAACTGTAGCACCGGAACCGTTGTAAAGATACTTACCTTCCGCATTCTTGAGCGAATAGTTTCCGTCTGCAGCGATTAAAATCGTGATCTCGTTTGCCGCATAATTACCGACAATGGTGGAATCATTTACGATCGTAACTGCAACGGTGTTGCCCGCGGCATTGGAATTGCCGACAAATGCCAGGTTCTTCGAAGCTACTACAAGCAAATACTCACAGCCATTCACATATTCGTCCATGCTTGTGATTTTTGTGTAAGTATTTACGTCTGCCCATGTAGCAACGAAAGTCATCCCATCTGTAAGCGTGTAGTAATCGCCTGCGGCATGCATGACTGCATTCTCGTCTCCCTCGACGATCCAGCCGGTAAAAGCTTTCCCTTCCGGAGCAGTGAAGCCGCAATCTTCAGGCGAGAGGAGCGCATAAGGGTTCTTTACACCTTCGTCCAAATAATCGGCGCCGCCTTCATAGCCCGGCTTATAATTTACATCATAGGTCGACACATTGCCCTCGCCCGCCCAGGTGATGTCGATCTCATCGAGATACAACGCGCCGTTATTGGAGCGGAGTCCGATGTACGCATACTCGTCGGTGATCGTCAGCTCGGTGCTTGTGCCCATGACAATCGAACCGATCTTGGTACCTGCACTGCTTCCGTACAGATCGGTCGCCGCGGAATACGCGGTACTATTGCCGTAAACATCCAGTGTTTGACCCTCTGTAGTATTTTTATTCCACTTAACAACAATCTTCGTTGCCTTACCACCGGAAACGGTAGTCACTATACCGGAATTGCTGTTTTTGCTTCTCAACTGAATGGAATCATTTCCGCCAGCGGACTGACCGGCATAGGTCACTCCGGACTTTTCAGAAGTATAGGTCCAATCCTTATAAGTAGTACCGGTGACGCCGGTCGTCGCACGAGTCAGCACATCCTCGATCCCAGTCGTCTCCGCCGCCGCAAACGACGGCAGCAGGGCAAGCACCATGCAGACCGCCAGAAGCAGAGCCAAAAGTTTCTTTTGTTTCATCAATGATCCTCCTCCTGATCCTTTTTTTATATCCTCATTCCTTACGGAACTTCAGGCAGTATGATGGGACCGTTGTCCGGAGTGGGGGACGGCGTGACGTCCGGGGCGGGTTCCTCCGTGGGTTTCGGCGTAGGCGTCGGCGGATCCGTTGGGCTCGGTGTTTCGCCGGGCTTCGGCGTCGGCGTCGGTTTCGGCGCAGGCGTAGGCGTCGGGTCCGGTTCATCGATTTCAAGCGGGTCCGGCGTAGCTTCCGGCGTATTCGTTTTCTCCGGAACATTTGTTGCCACCGGCGCTTTCGTTGTTGTCGGTGCATTTGTTACCACCGGCGCATCCGGTTCCTGCGGCGCAGCCGTTGTTTCCGGCGCATCCGGTTCCTGCGGCGCGTCCGTGACCGCGAGCGGCGGCGTCTGCTCGTCCGGCTCGCTGCCAGGATTCATCGAATCGGGTTCGTTCTCCTTGCCCGGTTCGTTGCTGTTTTGCGGCTCCGCGCTTGCGGGGACAACATTTACGGGTTCGTTCCTGCCGCAGCTGCTGCTGATGATGAGGATCAGCGAAAACCCGATCGCGATCGTCAGCAGACAGACGATGCAGAGTATAATGATGTTGTGTTTATTCATGATCTTCTCCCTTCCGGACCGGATTGTTACACATGCGCATGCTTCCGGATCCGTACTGACATAATGATCGGCAACCAGATTTGTCGTTACCTGAAATAATCTATATCCTTAGAAATTTTATCACAACGCGGTATAAAGTGCAATACAAAAAAAGAAAGAACCGACTTCCGACGGCATAATCGGATTAATATAAAAGTTTTTGGGGATTCCGTCTTTTTATCTGCGGATCGATATGCTATAATGGTTGCACGGAGGAGCATTATGAAACGTACGAAACAAATCCTGTGTCTGCTGTTTGCGCTGCTGCTGCTCACATCGCTGTTCGGCTGCGGCATGACGCCGGTCCCCGTTCCGGATCCGGTCCCGGTCGAAAACGACATCGACGCGCCGGTCTTTACGCTCGAACCGACCGAAACGCCCTGCCCCGTTTCGGAGGACGGCGAATACTGGACGAAGGACGAGGTCGCGCTGTATATCCATTTGTTCGGGCATCTGCCGAAGAACTACATCACCAAAAGCGAAGCGCAGGATCTCGGCTGGTCCGGCGGATCGCTCGAGCCCTATGCGCCGGGCTGTTCGATCGGCGGCGGATACTTCGGAAACTATGAAGGATTGCTGCCGACGAAAAAAGGCCGCAAATATACCGAATGTGACATCGACACGCGCGGCAAAAAAAGCCGCGGCTCAAAGCGCATCGTATTCAGCAACGACGGATTGATCTACTATACGGACGACCATTACGAATCGTTCACGCTTTTATACGGAGGGGACTGACATGGAATTCATCATCATCGACGGACGGCGCATGACCTCGATCGAGGCAACACATGAATATCTTTCAAGAACGCTGCGGCTGCCGCCCTACTACGGGCGCAATCTCGACGCGCTGCACGACTGCCTTACGGATCTTTCCCGCGACGTCTGGATCATTCTCATCAACGGCGATTTCATGGATGAGCAGCTCGGCGATTACGCGAAAAAGCTGCGCCGCGTCTTTACGGACGTCGGCAATCTCCCCTACGCCTGCCGCTTTACGGAACATCGGTCATAATCGAACACGACAAAAGCCGCCGGGATCGTCTCCCGACGGCTTTTTGTGTGCTTTTCATCAATCCGCGTACAGCAGCTCGTATTCGAAATAGTCATCCTGCGATATGCCGTTGATCTGATACGGCCAGCTGTCCTCGTCCATCGTAAACTCGATCATGGCTGTCACGCCGTCCAGCGTGCGGACTTCGGCAAGCCGGCGCGACTCGTGGAATCGTGTCATGTAGAGGATCGTTCCGACCGGCAGCGTTGCGGGCTCACCGTCGATCGTGCATGGCAGTTCGCGCTTGAGCTGCAAAAACCAGCCGTAATCTCCCAGATGCTCTTTATAATTCTTCAGATCCTCTTCGGTCGGAAGCGAAACGTCGAGCCACTCGTCGTCCGGTATGAATTGCTCGCCGTGGCAGCTTCTCCATCCCGATTGCGTGCCCAAAAGATCGGTCCCCTCCGAGCGATAAAGAGCGCCGTCGCTGCCGACGCTGAGCATATAGCCGAAGGTTTCACCGCGAACGAACTTGTCCTTTTCGATATGCAGCGGGATAGTGATGTAATCGTCCGATCCGGTGTCGATTTCAATCAGCAGATCCGTATACGGCGTGGTTGGATCGAGATCGATCAGTATTGCCTTTGTCATCTCGGCGCCGTCTTTCAGCGTGATCTTGATCTTGCCCGCGGTGATGGTCGTTCTGTTTTTCTTATAATCCACCTTAAACGAGATCTTCTCCGCCTTGCCGTCCCCGTTGAGGTCGTAGGTAAACATCTGCGCTTCCTTTTTTCCCTTCGGATTCATCTCGTACATCCGGTATACGGCAGGAAGCTGATCGTCCTTCAGCGCTTTGGTCGGCTTGAAGCTCTGCGGCGCGCCATAGATTACCTGCGGCGTCGGTCTCGGCGTGGGCGTCGGTCTCGGCGTGGGCGTCGGTTCTTCGGTCGACTCCGGCGTCGGTTCGGACGTCGGTTCTTCGGTCAGCTCCGGTGTCGGTTCGGGCGTCGGTTCTTCGATCAGCTCCGGTGTAGGTTCGGGCGTCGGTTCTTCGATCAGCTCCGGCGTCGGTTCCTCTGTCGGCTCCGGCGTCGGTTCGGGCGCGTTTGGAGCACTCGCTTCGCCCTGCGCCGGCGTTTCACCGGGCGTATTTTCCGTCTCGATCACGATCGGGTTTTCCGGTTCCCCGGTCGCGGGCACATCTCCCGTGCAGGCAAAGCATATCAGCAGCAAAAGACAAAGTGCCGATACCATTATCTTTTTCATAGCGTTCCTCCGTCTTTCTTATTCCGAATACGAATCCGTATATTTAATATAGCAGATTGAATCAACAAATGCAAATCGTATTCTTTTCCCGTTTAACGGACAGATCGTCCTTTATGATTGCATTGTAAAGAACAAACGGGAGGATACAAAAATGATCGAACAGATACGATATCGGCTTCTGATGCGGCAGCTCCGCAAGGAGATCGCGCGGACGGTGAACGGAAAACAACGTGCAGGACAGAATGAAAAGATCAAAACGGCGGTCCTGACTGCTTGCAAAGCGTACGGAAGTATTGTATAATATACACATGAGATCGCTGCTTCGTCCCTTTGCGCTGATCATGGCGCTGCTTTTGCTCTGTACGTTCGGCTGTTCACACCCGGACGTATATGAGCCGACAGACGCGGAAAAGCAACTGCTGCGGGAAGCGCTGCTGTCGGCGCGTCCGGATACGCCGGACGTTTCCGGTCCGTCGCTTGAGGTCGTCGTGATCGACGTCGGACAGGGCGACAGCATCCTGCTTGTTTCGCCGGAAGGCAAAACGATGCTCGTAGACGCGGGACCGAAGGATTCGTTCGAACGCATCCGGCAGGCGCTTGACGTACACGGGGTATCGTCGCTCGACGTCGTTGTCGCGACGCATCCGCACGCGGATCACATCGGCTCCATGGCAGAGGTTCTGAACGCCTATCCGGTCGGAACGTTCGTGACGATCCCGGAGACAATCGGCATGTACGCCGCCGTGGACACCGCGCTGGTCGAAAACGGCTGTTCCGTCTGCTTTGCGGAAGGCGGAACGACGATCCCGTGGGCAGGCAGCTGCACGGTGACGGTGTTGAATCCGATTGCATCCTACAACGCGGAGCAGGATGAGCTGAACGATCGTTCCGTCGTACTGCACGTACGATACGGGGACACCGCCGTACTTTTGGCGGGCGACGCGGAGGAGCTTGCGGAAAAGCGGATGCTCGACACGTTCCCGCAATCCATGCTTCGGGCAAACGTGCTGAAGCTCGGTCATCACGGCTCGTCGAGCTCGACCGGATACGGATTCTTCCTTGCGGTCGATCCGGATTTTGCGGCGGCCTCTTGCGGCGCCGACAACGACTACGGTCATCCGCATAAGGAAACGCTTTCGCTGCTGTATGATACCCGTACAGCGTTTTATTGCACCGACACGGACGGCACCGTTACGTTCCGCCTCGACGGAAAAGCGGTCTCCGTCAATCCATCTTGAAAGGAGTAGCCATGAAAACCTGTCCCGTTTGTCAAAAAGTCGTGACCGACCAGGCAAAATTCTGTTTCTTCTGCGGCTCGTCGCTGCTGAACGATCAATATGAGCCGGTCGTGTCTGCCGATCCCGAGCCCGCGCCGGAACCCATTGCGGAACCGGAACCCGAACCGATCCCGGAGCCCGAACCTGAACCCGTCCCGGAACCCGAACCGGAACCCATTGCGGAACCGGAACCCGAACCGATCGCGGAGCCCGAGCCGGAACCCGAGCCCGAGCCGATCCCGGAGCCCGTGTCGATCCCGGAACCCGAACCGATCCGCGAACCGAAGCCCGTTCCCGAGCCGAAGCCGGAGCCCGTTCCTGTCGAACCCGTAAAAGCAGAGCCCGCTGAGCCGAAGAAGGAACAGCCGATCATCGTCTCGACCGATTCGCGTTCGCTGATGACCGCGCCCGGCTATTTCTTCACGACGATCCTGTTCCATATTCCGCTGATCGGATTGCTGTTCATGATCATCTGGGGCTGCGGAAAGACAAAGAATCTCTCCCGCAAGCGCTTCTCCCTTGCGTGTCTTATCATGCGGCTTTTGGGATACATCTTCGTGCTCGCTGTGACGGTATTCCTGCTGATCTGCTTCTCGGGCAGATTCCCCGCCCTCTGGAATGCGGTCAAACCGATCCTGTTCCCGTAAAAAACGCACGCCCCTTCGGTCTGTTCCGAAGGGGCGTTTTATACAGATCTTCCGACATTAAAACGTAAAAGAGACGGCATAAAACCGTCTCTTTGTGTTTTGGGTCTGATTATTTGATTTCGCAGGTTGCGCCGACTGCCTTGAACGCTTCGACGATCTTCTCTGCTTCTTCCTTGGAAACGCCTTCCTTGACGGCCTTGGGCGCGTTGTCGACGACGTCCTTTGCTTCCTTCAGGCCGAGACCGGTCTGCTCGCGGACGACCTTGATGACCTTGATCTTCTCTGCGCCGATGTCCTTGAGGATGACATCGAACTCGGTCTTTTCTTCAACTTCTTCAGCTGCGGCGACGGGGCCTGCGACTGCGACTGCGGTTGCTGCTGCGGACACGCCGAACTCCTCTTCGAGAGCCTTGACGAGTTCGTGGAGTTCCAAAACGGACATTGCCTTAATATCGGCGATCAGTTGTTCCTTATTCATGATATTTCTCCTTAAAAAATTATTTTTTGTTTTTTGGTTTGTACGGCTATGCCGTTTCGGTTGTTATGCTTCCGCTTCTGCGGCCGCGTTGGGATCGTTCTTCTTGGCGATCTGATCGAGCACGATTGCAAGACCGGAGATCGGCGACATCATGCTGCCCAGCATACGGGCGATGAGCACTTCGCGGCTCGGGAGATCTGCGATCGCTTCGACTTCTGCAGCCGTCGTGACCTTACCCTCAACAATACCGCCCTTGAATTCACACTTCTTTGCCTTCTTAATGAAGTTCTTGAGCACTCTTGCAGGGGCGACCGCATCTTCGTAACCGAATGCGAACGCGTTGGTTCCGTGGAGCATATCGTCTGCACCGTCAAGACCGAGCTGATCAAAAGCACGGCGGACACAGTGGTTCTTCAGAACGACGTACTCAACGTTTTCCTTGCGCAATTCGGCACGCAGCGCGGTATCCTCGGCAACAGTCAGCCCGCGATAGTCGAACATGATAACGGACTTGGCCTTGTTGACCTTCTCCGCAACCTCTGCGACCTTAGCTGCCTTCATTTCGAGAATCTTTGCATTTGCCATGGTTGCACCTCCTTGTAACGTGAAAAGCCCTCCGTCGCAGAAACGGAGGACTCGAAAACAAAAGGCGCTTTCTTGTCTACCTCGGCAGGATTTACACGCTTACGCGACACCGGCTGTCTTTGGCGACGGAACTTAACCTTGGATATAATACACGTTCCCCGCCCCTTTGTCAAGCGTTTTTTTCAGATTTTTCGGGACTTTTTTCGCCTACCGGATAAAGCCGAGGTAGAAATCCAGCGCGTTATAGAGCATATCGCCGGAGCAGACGTGCACGGCGGCGTCGGTAGCGGAAACCGTCGCGTCGGCATAGAGATCGTGCGCTTTCGTCAGTACAAGGATCGGAACGATCTCATAGCCGTCGCCGAAGATCACGTCGAGGTACTCGCAGTATTTGGCGCACTGGTCGACCTCGTCCTGCTCGATTTTATCCTTCATCTTGAATTCGAATGAAAACGCATACCGCTTCGTGACGATCAGCACGTCCGCGTAGATGCGGATATGCTTTGATTTTTTGATGCGCAGCTCAAAGAGGATCTCCCAGTCATTGCTGAGCTTTTCGGGATAGCCGAACTCCTTGAGATCGCGGAAGAGATTTCGCATCGTCTCCCTTGCGTCCGTAAACGAATGGAACAGGCCGCGCGTGTCATTGAGATTTCTGCCGACGTTTTCGCAGCCGAGTTTCAGAAGTTCCATAAACCGGTGTTCGTCCATCTCCAGAAATTCTTTGACCGAGGAATAGAAGCCCGAAAATTCCGCAAGCCCGTAATGCGGCCGCGTCTGCGGGATCTGCGCGTGCCACGTATATTCGTCGTCCTGCCAACAAAGTTCCTTCATAAACGGCGACGCGTACAGGAAATGGTTGACCGTCGACGGATCGACGCGAAGCGTACGCGCAATGTCGCGCGCCTTGATGCCCTCCTCGCTTTTTGCGATGCACATATAGATGTTTCGTTCGATCGGATCGATCTTCGCCATACGTCCTCCCCTCCGTTTTCCGTATTGTATCACACGCGTCCGCCCTCCTGCAACCGGATTTTGCACGCGGAAAACTTTCACAATATGTGGCTTTTTCGCTTGTGTTTTCATACAAGATATTGTATACTAAAGAAAAAAGGTCGGAGGCGGGTATGCGCGTTTTTTGTACGGAGGAGTTCCATTCCTCGGGCGGCGACGGATCGTTCATTTTGGCAAAAGCGGAGGAAGCGCTTTCCCCGCTTCTTGCGCAGTACGAGGGCAGCGTTCGGCTGATCTATCTCGATCCGCCGTTCCGCACGGGCGAGTCGTTCAAGATGAAGATCGGCAAGGGTAAGCAGGCGCAGACGGTCGTTCTCTATGAAGACAAGCTTGATGAAGAAAGCTACCTTGCGTGGCTGAAGGCGATCCTTGTCGGCTGCCACAAGCTTCTTGACGCGCGCGGATCGATCTATCTGCATCTCGATTACCGCATGTCGCACAAGGCGAGAATGCTTTTGGATGAGATCTTCGGCGAAGCGAACTTCATGAACGAGATCATCTGGGCATACCGTTCCGGCGGCCGCGCGACGCGCTGCTATCCGAGAAAGCACGACACCATTCTCTTTTACCGCAAGAGCAAAAAGGTCCTGTTCAACATCAAGGCGGTCGGTATGCCGCGCGGGCAGGAGCGCCGCAACCACATGAAGCGCTTCATCGACGAGGACGGGCGCGTCGGGTTCTCGATCCGCTCGAACGGCAAGACCTATACGTATTACGAAGATTCGCTGATCTACCCCAGTGACGTCTGGTCGGACATCGAGCATCTGCAGCAAAAGGACCGTGAACGGACGGGATTTCTGACGCAGAAACCGGAAGCGCTCTTAAAGCGCATCATCGCCGCGTCGTCCGATCCCGGCGACCTCGTGCTCGATCTGTTCTCCGGCAGCGGCACGACCGCAGCGGCGGCGACACGGCTGAACCGCCGTTTCATTGCAGTCGACCAAAGCCCCGTCGCCTGTGCGCTTTTGAGACGGCGGCAGCTCACGATCACGAGCGAGCCCACGCTGACCGAAAGTACCGCGGATGCATTTTCGATCCGGTACCCTGCCGATCATACGCCCTGCCGTATCACAACGGAGATCGTTGAAAAGAACGGCAATCGCGTCGTTCTGCTCAAAAAGGTCTCCTTCTCTTCGAAGGAATCCGCGCCGATGTACGCCGCGACCGGGTATGTGGACGGCGCGTGCTTCCATGCGCTGCACACGAACTGCGCGCCGAAGCTGCCGATCCAGCTGCCTCTGCCGAAGGATCAGACCCCGGTGCTGCACGTGGTCGGCGTGCACGGCGAGCAGGCGTTTTTCACGCTCGAATAGCGTTCTTTCGAAAGCAATTCTTTCAAACAAAAAAGGAAGTCTGATCGACTTCCTTTTGCTTTTACTTGAATATGTCCTTCAACGGACGTTTTTTGGTTTTCTGCACGACCGGCTGACCGTCGAGCACGGCAAGCTGTTCAAGGAGCTCGCGCTGCTGGGTCGTGACCTTTTTCGGCACCTCGACGTTGACCGTTACGAGCAGATCGCCCTTGCCCTGCTGCTGCAGCCGCTGGATGCCCTGCTCGCGGAGGCGGAACGTCGTTCCGATCTGCGTGCCTGCCGGGATGTTGTACTTGATCTGCCCGGTCAGCGTCGGCACGACGATCTCGCCGCCGAGCACCGCGATCGTGTACGGAATGTTCATGGTGAGCAGAAGATCGCTGCCGCGCCGCACGAACTGGGAGTGCGGACGCACGGAGATCGTGATGTACAGATTCCCGCGCGGACCGCCCTTGTAGCCGGCGTCGCCCTCGTTGCGCATGTTGATCGTCTGTCCGTCGTCGATGCCCGCCGGGACCTTCAGCGTCAGGCGTTTGAGCTTTCTGACGCGTCCCTTGCCGCGACATTCCGAACACGGCTCCGAGATGATCTTGCCGGTCCCGCGGCACGCCGAGCACGGACGGGTGATCGTCGTCGCGCCGAACAGCGTGTTCTGCTGCATGCGCACCTGCCCCGTTCCCTTGCACGTCTGGCAGCGCTGCGGCTGCGTGCCGGGTTTTGCCCCGGTGCCGTTGCAGATATCGCAGACCTCCTCGCGCGTGACGCTGATCTCCTTTTCCGTGCCGAACGCCGCTTCCTCGAACGACAGCGTCAGGTTATAGCGGATGTCGTCACCGGTCATCGGCGCGTTGCGGCTCTGCGTCTGCTGCCCGAACCCGCCGAAGATCGTGCTGAAGATGTCGCCGAAGCCGTCGAAGCCCGTCGCGCCGGTGAACGGATTGCCGCCGCCCATCGTCGGATCGAACGCCGCGTGCCCGAACTGGTCGTACTTTGCGCGCTTTTCGGGATCGGACAGGACTTCGTACGCCTCGTTCAGCTCCTTGAACTCCGCTTCCTTTGCGGCATCTCCGGGATGCAGATCGGGGTGACAGGTCTTTGCTTTTTTGCGGAACGCGCTTTTGATGTCCGCGTCCGAGGCGCTCTTTTCAACCCCGAGCACCTCGTAGTAATCTTTCTTGCTCTCCACGTTCATACCTCACGGTAGGGTAAGCCGCTGCTTACCCTACCCGTTTCCGTCAGAATTACTGTTTTCAGTCGACGACCGTGTAATCCGCGTCGACCACGTCGTC
>JAFZIH010000009.1 GCA_017554455.1 Clostridia bacterium
CGACCGGCAGGTTTCCTGGCTCGCGGTAAAAAACGCCGTCGCCTTCCCGCTTTCGCAGTGGCTGCATTTGCATGACGGTTTCAACCCGCTTACAGTGACGAGATCGCACAGGTCTTTCACCTGTTTCCCTTTTACCCGCTGTCATAGACAGCGGCACCGATCGCTTATTCAATTTTCCTATGTATTATAGTACTGTCCCCTGCGCTCTGTCAATCGCCGCGCGAAATATAATGTATTTATGCGGTAAATGCGCGTGTCCATCTACGGCTCCGCCGCCGTGTTTCTGTTCTATGAAAATCACATATACGATCGCAGTTCTTGGCCCGGCAAAAACGGGAGGTTTTCATCTGTGTACTTCATAAAAATCTCCCGGCAACCGGAAAACAAAGACCACCGAAACGGCGGTCTTTGTTATCTTCTCGCAGATTATGATCGTTATAAGGTCGGGAGATCGGCGACGACGTTCTCAGATCTCGTTGTTGGCGTCGCCCATGAGATCCGCGAGCACCTTTTCACGCACGACGCGCACGTCGGTCTCGCGCACCTTCTGACGGAGCGGCAGGACCGAACGCGGCGAAACGGACAGCTCGTCGATACCGATGGACAGGAACGTTTCCGTGAGCGCAAGATCCGCGCCGAGCTCGCCGCAGATGCCGACCCAGATGCCGTTCTTGTGCGCGTTGTCGCAGACCATCTTGAGAAGACGGAGCACCGCGGGATGATGCGGGTTGAAGAAGCGTCCGAGGTCGTTGTTCTGCCGGTCGCACGCCAGCGTGTACTGCGTCAGGTCATTCGTGCCGCAGGAGAAGAAGTCGACTTCCTTTGCGAGCCGGTCGGAGATGACCGCGGCCGCGGGCGTCTCGATCATGATGCCGACCTCGACGTCGTTGTCGAACGGAATACCTTCGGCAGTGAGTTCCTTCTTGACGCGCTCGCACATCTTCTTTGCCTCACGCACTTCCCAGACAGACGTGACCATCGGGAACATGATCGAAAGTTTTCCGAACGCGGATGCGCGATACAGTGCGCGGATCTGCGTATGGAAGATTTCCGGACGGTTCAGGCAGATGCGCAGCGCGCGGTTGCCGAGCGCCGGGTTCTCCTCGTTCGGAAGGTTGAAGTAGCCGATCTGCTTGTCCGCGCCGATGTCCAGCGTGCGGATGACGACTTCCCTGCCGCCCATGTCGGAGAGTGCCTTTTTGTATGCCTCGAACTGATAGTCCTCGTCCGGATAATCGTCGCAGTTCAGATACAGGAACTCGCTGCGGAACAGACCGACGCCGCCCGCGTCGTTCTTCAAAACCGCGGCAACGTCGTCCGGGCTGCCAATGTTGCAGTAGATGCGCACGCTCTGTCCGTCCTTCGTGACGTTCGGCTTGCCCTTGAGCTCGTCGAGGAGCGCCTGCATCTTTTTCTGCTCTTCCATCTTCTTGAGCATCTTCACCCGCGACGCTTCATCCGCGTCGACGAGGATGTTGCCGTTGCTGCCGTCGATGATGACCTCATGCCCCGCCATGTCGGGCGTCATTGCCTTTCCGACGCCGATGATCGCGGGAATGCCCATCGTGCGGGCAAGGATCGCCGTGTGGCTCGATCCGCTGCCGCCCTCGGTGATGAAGCCCAGAATCTTGCTCTTATCAAGCTGTACGGTCTCGCTCGGCGCGAGATCGTCCGCCGCGAGGATCACCGGGACCGGCGAATCCACGCCGCCCGCGACCGCGCCGGTCAGGATGCCGAGGATGCGGCCCGCGACGTCCTTGACGTCCGCTGCGCGCGCCTGGAAATATGCGTCGTCCATCGCGGCGAACATCTCTGCAAACTGCGCCGCCGTATCGGAAACCGCCGCTTCCGCGTTCAGCTTGTTCTCATTGATCGCGTTCTGGATGCTCTCCTCGAAATCGAGGTCCTCCGCCATCATCTGGTGCGTCTCAAACAGCATCGCCGCTTCGTCGCCCGCCTCGGCTCTTGCCTTTTCCGCAAGCTCTCCGAGCTGCTCAACTGCCTTCTCCTGCGCCGCCTTAAACCGCGCCCATTCGGCGTCTGTATCCGCCACCTCATACCGGGTCACGGTGCTCTTTGCGCGCTGATAGAAGTACAGCGGGCCGAGCGCAACGCCGGTAGAAACGCCCTTACCTTGAATTGTAATCATACAAAAACCTCCGCATTATGAATATGGACAAAGACGGCTGTCAAACGGCAGCCGTCTTTTTGTGTTGCTCAGAGATTCGCCTTGAAGAACGCTTCGATCTCAGCCGCGGCGGTCTCTTCATCCGCGCCGTCGACGTCGATACGGATCGTATCGCCCTGCTTGATGCCCATGCCCATCAGCGCCATCAGCTTCAGCGCGTTGACGGACTTTTCGCCCTTGTTGACGGTGACGGTCGAAGCATACTTCTTGATCTCCTTGACAAGGACGCCCGCGGGACGCGCATGGATGCCGACCGGATCGGTGATGGTGTACTCAAACGACTTCATAGTATTGTCCTCCTAATTGATTACTGTTTATTTCGCACCGCATTCGACGCCTTCGAGGTCGTCGGAATTGGTCAAAAGTACCGCAACGGTGTCGCTGTAGCCCGCCGCCTTGATCTTCTCGCGGCTGAAGCGGATCAACGGCTGACCGAGCTTGACCGCGTCGCCTTCATTGACGAGGCATTCGAAGCCGTCGCCTTGCATGTTGACGGTGTCGACGCCGACGTGGATCAGCATTTCCATACCATTCGCTTCGATGCCGATCGCGTGCTTGCTTTCGGCGACCGAGCTGATCGTGCCGTCAAACGGCGCGACGACCAGTTCGTCCTCCGGCTCGATGCCGACGCCGTCGCCGAGCACGCCGGAAGCAAAGGTGTCGTCCGGGATCGCTTCGCGCGCGATGACGTTGCCCTTGACCGGCTGCATGACGTTGCCCGCCGCGCAGCGGATGACGGAGACCGTCGGAAGCTCAAGCGGCTTTTCGGGTTCGGGTTCCGCCGCTTTCTCTTCCGGCTTTTCTTCCTTCCAGATGAAGATGGTCAGCAAGAACGCAACACCCGCGGAGATGAGCAGCTCAACGAGATACAGCGGGATGTTGTTGACCGCCGGGATCGCCGGGATACCGGTAACACCGTAAACCGGTGCGCCGAGCTTAAACAGCGCGCCGAACAGAGCGCCGACCGCACCGCCCGCCATTCCGCAGAGGAACGGCTTCATGAAGCGATAGTTGATACCGAAGATCGCGGGCTCCGTGATGCCCAGGGATGCGGACAGGGACGCCGGAAGCGCAACTGCCTTGGTCTTTGCGTTCTTGACTTTGACTGCGACCGCAAGGCAGGCGCCGAACTGTGCGAAGTTCGCGGCCGATGCGATCGGCATCCACGTATTGAGACCCGTCTGCGAGATCATGCCGGCCTCAATGACGTTGTACATATGGTGGAGTCCCAGGAAGACGGTCCACGGGTAAATCGCGCCCATGACGGCGGCGCCCCACGTGGTTCCCGCCAACCACTCCGCGCCTTTCAGCACGTAGTTCTCAAGGATGGAGAAGACCGGTCCGATGATCGTGAAGGTCGCAAACGCAGTGACCAGAACTGTCACGAGCGGCGTGACGAAGAGGTCGATCATTTCCGGCACGATCTTATGCAGCAGCTTCTCGAGCTTTGACATGAGTAAGACGGCCAATATGACCGGGATGACGTGTCCCTGATAGCCGACCTGATTGATCGGATAGAAGAAGATATGCCATTGCGGTATCACTTCCGCACTGCCGACTGTCCACGCGTTGATCAGCGCGGGATGGACCATCATCAGACCGATGACTGCGCCGAGGAAGATATTGCCGCCGAACACGCGGGCCGCGGAGATCGCGACGAGCACGGGCAGCAGCGCAAACGCGGTGTTTGCGACGAGGTCGAGGAAGGAATACCAGTCAGAGTTGCCGAACGCCGGCCAGAACTTCGGGATCGCTTCGACGATACCCATCATCAGGCCCGACGCGACGATCGCCGGAAGGATCGGAACGAAGATATCGCCCGGGGTCTTTAGGATCTTCTTCCACCACGGCATCTTCGACGCTGCGGCAGCTTTGACGTCCGCCTTCGTTGCGGCGGAAACGCCGGTGACGGCGAGGAATTCGTCGTACACCTTGTTGACGGTGCCCGTGCCGATGATCAGCTGCAGCTGACCGTTCGATTCGAACATGCCCTTGACGCCTTCGACGTCTTCGAGCGCTTTCTTGTCGAGCTTGCTGTTGTCCGCGATGACCAGACGAAGCCGGGTCGCGCAGTGGGCCGCGCTGATGACATTCGAGCCGCCGCCGATGTATTTGGCGATCTCTTCAGCGCACTTGCGATAATCCAGTGCCATTGATTTACCCCCTTTGTATTCAGACCTCTTTTGAAAGGTTCTGTATTCTTATTCAGTATATCGTATATTTTCTAAAAACGCAAATACTATTTCTGTTTTTCCGAAAAATAATTCTGTTCCCCGTGTTTTCGCTTTTCTTTTGCGCGTCCGCGTGCTATACTGACGATTGAAAGGAGCGGCGGATGGACAGTCAAGCGAATGTCAGATGGCATATCCTGTTTGAAGGCGACGTACAGTTCGTCGGCTTTCGCTATACCGCGCGCCTGCTCGCCCGAAAACTGGATCTCTCCGGCTGGGTCCGAAATCTCCCGGACGGGCGCGTCGAGGTCGAAGCGCAGGGCCCCGTCACCGATCTCAGACGATTTCTCCTGCAAATCAAAAGCCAGCCGCACATCCACGTCGCGCGCTACACGATCACGGTGATCGAACCCGATCCGACCGAACGGCGTTTCTCGGTTCTCGATACCTTAGAATAACAAAAGGACTGCGGATGCAGTCCTTTTTGTTTATATCAATTCCAGTTGTTCAAACGCAATCGCAAGCCCGTCCGCGTCGACCGCGGGGCAGACGATATCACTCAGTTCCTTCAGCTTCGGGCTGCCGTTGTCCATGCAGACCGAGGTCCCGACCGTTTCGATCATTTCGAGGTCGTTCATGCTGTCGCCGAAGCCGATCGTGTCATCGATCGCGATCCCGTAGTGTTCCGCCACGATCCGCACGCCCTTGCCCTTGTCGAAGCTGCGATTGATGAGCTCACCGTTCAGGCAATGATGCGCCGCTACGTCCTGCACGACGAATTTATAATCCCGTTCAAGCGCGTCCCTTGCCGGTACGAGCTGACTTGCTTCCGTGCACATAAACACGATCTTATAGACCGGTCTGCCGTCGTATTCACGCATCGGCAGGATGTTGAGTTCCTCCGCAAGCGCTTTGCGCCAGCGCACGAGCTCGCTGTTGCCTTCCCCCGCGCTTGCGAGGAAGTCGCCGAGGTCCTCGTCGCCCCAGGTCGCGTCCTTCGCTTCGATCGTGCGGAAAACGCCGTTTTCTTTGAGAAGCTTCAGACCCGTTTCCAATTGTTCCTGCGGCATCGGGCAGTCGAACAGCACCTCGTCCCCCGCGAACACGTATCCGCCCGCTGCGGCGACCGCGCCTTCGAACCCAAGCGCCAGCACAGGCGCAAGCATGGCGGGATTGCGTCCCGTGCAGAGAAACACCAGATGCCCGTTCTTCTGCGCCGCTTTGATCGCTTTCATCGCGCTTTCGGGGGGCGTATTGCTGCCCGCGGGCGTCAGCGTGCCGTCGATGTCCAGAAAGATCAGTTTCCGATTCATAATACCCTCCGTTCAAAGTGTCTGAAAAAGCCAGATATATCCGCCCGCCGGAAGCTCGACCGCGCCCGCGTCGCGCCGTTCGCCGGTGACGAGATCGGTAAACAGGGACAGATCCTGCACCCACGCGATCTGCGTCTCGTCGGAAAAATTGAACAGCGCAAGCAGTTTCTCATGCTGATAATAGCGTCCGATGCCGAGGACGTGGTCGTTGTGCGTTTCGAGCACCCATGTATCCGCCTCATCGTCAAACACCCTATATTGCGCGCGCAGTTCCTCCTGACGCTTGATTGCGCGGAAGACCTTGCCCTCGGTCGAGGTCCTTTCGTTTCGGTGCGCCGCTTTTTCCCAGTTCAGGTTTCCGCGGTGCAGATACCGGCTGTCCTCGCATTTCAGCGGATCGTCGTGGTAGGCGTAGTCGTTCTCGGTCGCGATCTCATCGCCGCTGTACAACACCGGAACGCCGCTCATCGTGAACATCAGCGCGTGCAGCATGGCGTCGCGCCGGATCGCATCGGAAAGCGCCGCCTTGTCACCGCTTTGTTCCGCCGCCTCGATGCCGCAGAGCGACGCCGTCGTGCCGCAAAGCCGCGCGTCGCCGAGCCGCGGGTCGTCGTTGTATAATTCGCCGCGGGAGAAGCTCCCGTTCCATTTTCCGGTCAGATAGTCGTTCAGGAATTTCTTGTGCGGGACTTCCTCCTGCCCGAACCACCGCAAAAAGCCGTAATCCAGTCCCCAGCCGATGTCGTCGTGGCAGCGGAGATAGTTCAAGAACGTGTACTGTTTCGGAAGCGCGAAGACCTGCTCCATCTGATGCCGCAAAAGCCGCACGTCCTTCGTCGCCACCGTGTGCCAGATCGACGCCATCGTCGTGACGTTGTAGAGAAGATGGCACTCCGGCTTTTCGACCGTGCCGAAGTACGGAACGACCTTACTGGGCTCCATCACGACCTCGCCCAAAAGCAGCGTGCCCGGGCAGACGATCTCGCAGACGATGCGCATCATGCGCACGAGCGTATGGACCTCCTTGAGGTTGCGGCATTGCGTGCCGAGCGCTTTCCAGATATACGGGACCGCGTCGAGGCGGATGATGTCCACGCCGTGGTTGCAAAGGTAAAGCATGTTGTCCGTCATATCGTTGAACACGACGGGATTTGCGTAGTTGAGGTCCCACTGATAGGGATAGAACGTCGTCATGACGACCTTCTGCGCTTCCTCGCACCATGTGAAGTTGCCCGGCGCGGTCGTCGGGAACACCTGCGGAACGGTCTGCTCGTAGGCGTTCGGGATCTCCCAGCTGTCGTAGAAGAAATACCGGTTCTGGTATTCCCTCTCCCCCCCGCGCGCGCGCTTTGCCCATTCGTGATCCTCGCTCGTGTGGTTCATGACGAAATCGAGGCAGACGGCGATGCCGCGCTCATGGCACGCTTCGGACAGTGCAAAAAGATCGTCCATCGTGCCGAGCTCGGGCTGCACCTTGCGAAAATCGCTGACCGCGTAGCCGCCGTCGCTGCGGCCTTTCGGACTTTCGAGAAGCGGCATCAGGTGCAGATAGTTCACGCCGCAGTCGGTGATGTAGTCGATCTTGTCCTTCACGCCCTTCAGCGTACCCGCGAAAGCGTTGACGTACATCAGCATGCCGACGAGGTCGTGACCGCGGTACCAGTCGGGATACTCCTCCCGCGCGCGGTCCATGTTTTTCAGGGATTCGGGACGCGCCTCATACGCGCGGTACAGCATATCGACAAAGTACCGATACGCCTGCATGTCGTTGTGATACAGCTCGCAGTAGAGCCATTTCAGCTCGTCCTCGCGGAGGACATACCTTCTTGTAAACTCCTGTGTCCAATGCTCGCGTTCCATCATCGTCTTATTCCTCCGTCAATTCATCTTCGGTCGGCATGGCAGGGATCGCACCGGGTCGGCTTGCGGTGATCGACGCCGCACGGTTGGCGTACCGTACGTAGCGTTCGATCCGTTCGGGCGTGAGCCCCTTGAGTCCCCCGTGCTTTGCAATGCGGGAAACGAACGCGCCGAAGAACGTGTCGCCCGCGCCGTTCGTGTCCGCAACCTTTACCTTGAATCCCGGGACCGTGCCGGAATCCTTCCCGTATCTCCAGTAGGCGCCGTTTGCGCCGAGCGTGACGATCACAAGCTTCACGCCCTGTTCGATCAGTGCTTCGGCGGCTTTCTCCGGCGCTTCATATCCCGACAGCAGCAGCGTTTCCTCCTCGCTGATCTTTACGATATCGCAGAGCGGCAGCACGGAACGCATGACCTCGATTGCTTCCGCTTCGCCGCTCCACAGCGACGCGCGGTAGTTCGGATCGTAGGTGATCAGCGCACCGTTTTCCTTTGCCTGTTTCACCGCGGAGACGATCGTGTCGCGGCAGGCGACCGCCGCCAGCGAAACGCTGCCGAAGTGCAGGATCTCCGCGTGCGACGCGGCTTCGAGCGCTTTTGCGCGGTCGATCTGCGTGTCCGCGCCGGGCTTGCGGCAGAATGCGAAGCTGCGTTCTCCATGCGGATCGACGGTCACGACGGCAAGCGTCGTATCGGCATTGTCCGTCGTCTGCAATGCGCTCGCGTTCACGCCGTAGTGCAGCAGCGTGTTTTTCAGGATCGCGCCGAACGGATCGTTGCCGACGCAGCCGATGAAAGCGGTTTCTATACCGAGCTTCCGCGCTGCGACCGCAAGGTTCGCGGGCGCGCCGCCCGGGATCGCCGCAAAGATCGCGTTGCCGTTTGCGTCCGTTCCCGTCTGCGTCATGTCGATCAGAATCTCTCCGATGGTTGTGATTCTCATATTTATACTTTCCCCTTTTCAGCGTTGATGGGCTTCTGATACTTTAGTATACCGTATATCGGGATTGATTGCAAGGAAAAAAGGGCGGAAGGCGCGAATTCGGTTTAGCACTCTCACATTTCGATTGACAGCGACAAATTCATTTGATATTATATATTCATACTGGTAAATAAATATACAGAAGGGGGTTTTTGTTATGACCGGTATATGGCTCATCATTGCGTTCGTCGTGGCGATTGTCGCGATGATCCTGCTGATCTCGAAGCTGAAGGTACATCCTTTCCTCGCGATCATGTTGATCTCTCTTATTCTTGCTCTGTTGGCAGGGATTCCTCTGATAGACATCAAGGATGAAGCGGGGAATGTCGTTACAAAGGGGATCCCGACCATTATCGGCGAAGGATTCTCCGGAACGTTCTCGTCGATCGGTATCGTCATTATCCTCGGCGCCTTCATCGGCACCGTGCTTGAAAAGACGGGTGCGGCGCTGAAGCTTGCCGACATGGTCATCAAGGTCGTCGGTGAAAAGCATCCGGACCTCGCAATCATGCTGATGGGCTGGGTCGTTTCCATCCCGGTCTTCTGCGACAGCGGCTTTGTCATTCTGAACCCGATCCGCAAGGCACTCGTCAAGCGCACAAAGGTATCGAGCGTCACCATGACGATCTGCCTCTCCTGCGGTCTGTATATCGCACACGTCTTCATCCCGCCGACGCCCGGCCCGATCGCTGCGGCGGATAAGCTCGGCGGCGGCGAATACCTGCTGCTCATCATCGGCATCGGCGTGCTGTGCTCCGTCTTCCCGCTGATCGCAGGTCTCATCTATGCAAAGCTCATCGGCAAAAAGATCAAGAGCGCAGACGAAGTTGCTGAAACCGATGAAACCGTCAAGACCTATGAAGAACTCAAAGCCGAATTCGGCAAACTTCCCAACGGTCTGAACGCCATCGCACCGCTGCTCGTCCCGATCCTTCTGATGGCTGTTTCCTCCATCGTGACGATGGTCGGCGGAACCGGATTCTTCGCCGATCTGTTCAAATTCCTCGGTACGCCGATCATGGCGCTTGCCGTCGGTACCGTCTTCGCGATCATTCAGCTCTTTACCGCAAAGAAGGGCAAGGAGTTCTATAACCTCACCAACGAAACGCTGAAGACCGTCGGACCGATTCTGTTCGTTACGGCGGCGGGCGGCGTGCTCGGCAAGGTCATTTCGGTTTCCGATATGATGAACTTCATCAAGGACAACGCGAACGTCTTCCAGGTACTGGGCATCTTCTTCCCGTTCCTCCTCGCCGCGATCCTCAAGAGCGCGCAGGGTTCTTCCACCGTTGCGATCACCACGAGTGCAAGCATCGTTGCTCCGCTGCTCGGCGTGCTCGGCTTTGCGACGCCGGTTGAGATCGCGCTCGTCGTTATGGCGATCGGCGCCGGCGCTATGACCGTGTCCCACGCGAACGACAGCTACTTCTGGGTTGTCACTAACTTCGGCGACATGACGCCGGAACAGGGCTACAAGACGCAGACGCTGATGACGCTCGTCATCGGTATCGCCGCAATGGTCGAGATCTTCATTCTCAGCTTGATCTTCTGATCCAAACAGTAAGCGCGCTGTCTTTCCCGGCAGCGCGCTTTTTCTTACAGGAGGTATTATGAATCATCTTTTACGTTCCCACGCAGATCAGATCGTGAAGGAAGCGATCGCCGCCGTACAGCCGGACGCCGCGGTGCAGCGCGCTCTGAAAAGCATGAATTTTCGCGGTCGGCTGCTGCTCGTTTCCGCAGGCAAAGCCGCGTGGCAGATGGCAAAAGCTGCTTCCGACGCGCTCGGCGACCGCATCGAAAAGGGCGTCGTCGTAACAAAGTACGAGCACGTCATGGGGCCGATCGCGAACTTCGACTGTTTCGAAGCCGGGCACCCCGTGCCGGATGAAAATTCCTTCAAAGGCACGCAGGCGGCGCTCGATCTCGTCGCCGATCTTTCCGAACAGGACACCGTGCTGTTCCTGCTCTCCGGCGGCGGCAGCGCACTGTTTGAAAAGCCGCTCGTTCCCGCGGAAGAGCTGCAGAACATCACCGGACAGCTTCTCGCCTGCGGCGCGGACATTACGGAGATCAATACGATCCGCAAGCGCCTGTCCGCGGTCAAGGGCGGTCGCTTTGCGCAGTTCGTCTGGCCGGCAAAGGTCGAGGCGGTCATCCTTTCGGACATCCTCGGCGATCCGCTGGACATGATCGCGTCCGGTCCCGCCTGCCCCGACTCCTCCACCGCGGAGGACGCGCTGCGCATCGCAAAGAAATACGATCTCAAGATGAGCGACGCGGCGCGTGCGCTGCTCTCCGTCGAAACGCCGAAGATCCTCAACAACGTGCGTTCGCAGATCAACGGCAGCGTACGCGAGCTGTGCGCCGCCGCTGAAAAGACCTGCAGCGCGCTCGGCTACACGCCGATCCTTCTCACAGATCAGCTCTGCTGCCAGGCAAAGGAGGCAGGCAGCTTCCTCGCTTCGATCCTCAAAACGCACGCGGACGAAAAGCATTCGATCGCATATATTGCCGGCGGCGAAACGGTCGTCAAGCTTGTCGGCAAGGGCCTCGGCGGCCGCAATCAGGAGCTTGCGCTTGCCGCGGCTGCGGGTATTGCGGGTCTTCCGAACGCCGCCGTCTTCTCGGTCGGCAGCGACGGGACCGACGGACCGACCGACGCCGCGGGCGGCTATGCCGACGGCGATACCGTGAAGGAACTTGCCGCGCACGGGCTCACCGTAGACGCGGTGCTCGGCAACAACGACGCCTATCACGCGCTCGAAAAGACCGGCGGATTGATCATGACCGGTCCGACCGGCACGAACGTCAACGACGTCGCCGTCGCCCTGCTGCACGTCTGAAAAAACGCATAAAAAAAGCACGCAGCCGCGTGCTTTTTTGTTTCCTTTATTCCACTTTGAAATCGTCGACGACCGCGCGTTCAAGCTCCCAAAGATGGATCGAGGCGTCGCCGTGTGTGATCAGCCGCTTTTCGCCCGGCGTCGGGAAGATGCGGGAGGAAAATACCGCGTCGCCGTCATTGACGAAGATCTCGATCGAGCTGCGGTCAACGAAAATGCGGAGGTGTGAGAGTCCCTTTGGCAGAGGACGGACGCGCGCTTCGCCCTGTTCGATGTTGAACCGCTTCTCCATACCGGAACGATCGACTGTGATCGCTTTCTGCACATCGTCATAGAAAATACGCAGTCCGCCGGAGCCGTCCGCTCTTGCAAACAGACGCAGATCGAGATCGCCGCCGCGGCTGATCAGCTCCAGCTCGCAGACGCGCGGTAAAAGATCGGTCGCTTCAAGGTCGATCTTCATGCCGCGAAGCGCCCGCAGCGCGTCCAGCGGCTGCTGGATGAGCCGCCGATCCCGCACGCGCAGTTCACGCGGGAGCGTCAGGCACCCTGACCAGTCCTCTTCATCCGTCGGATAGGACGCGTCCGGCAGACCCATCCACGCAACCAGCGTCGCCTTGTTCCGGTCGTTTGGGTTGGCAGCGCATTCGGCGGCGTAGGAATCGAATCCGAAATCCAGCACGTGGAAGCGCGTATTGTCCGGCGTGAACGTCAGCGTTTCCCAATCCATGTGCCCGAGAAGATACCCGTTGTGATGCACGCTGTCCCCGCGCCCCGGAAGCCTGATGTGCTGCGGGCAGAAGATCAGTACGTCGTATCCGCTGATCGTTTCGATCGACGGACACTCCCACATATCCCCGAAGTCCTCAAATCCGGGGACTTTGAGCTGCCCGGCAAACTGCCAGCCCTCGGTCGGATGCCCGGACCGGTAAACGATCACACAGCCCTGTTTCTCTTTTGTCTGCGCGCCGATGACCAAATAATACGTTCCGTTCTTCTCATTGTAAATGATCTTCGGATCGCGCTGATGCTCGGTATACGCAGGGTTCGGTCCGAACAGCGGCGGAAGCTTCTCCGCCGTCCCGTCGTCCTTCAGGTTGACGACACAGGTATACGGCTTTCGTGTCCAATCCTCGTCCCGGTGATTGCCCGTATAGTAAAGCCGGACCGAATCCGCGGTCGGCAGCGCAGAGCCGGAATACGCGCCTTTGTTGTCGTATTCCGTGTCCGGACGGATGCAGACGCCCACGTTTTTCCACGTCACAAGGTCCTTGGAAACGGTGTGATACCAGTATTTCAGTCCGTGTACTGCGCCCCACGGGCACCACTGATAGAACAGATGCCAGACGCCGTCATGGAACACGAAGCCGTTCGGATCGTTCAAAAGTCCGGTCACCGGTTGGATGTGATACTGCTGACGGTAGTCCGATCCTTCGATCCGTTCATGCAGATCACGGATCTCGTCTTCGCTTTTCAGTACGCGGTATCGTTCTTCTTTGGTCCACGTCTTCATTGCCGTCATCCTTTCCCGCACATATGATATATTATGTTACATGATTTTCCGTCAAAATGCAAGAAGCAACTGCGCATACGATCACATGATCGGTTTGCTCACATTCCTTCGCATTTCAATGTCCCGATCCGGTATACAGCAGCTGCATCCATACGCATGCAAATACGGTCAGATTGTCACACAATGAACGATATGAACAGAAAAGCAACCTGTTTGATATGGACAGCACGCCGGTTTTCGGCGTGCCGTTCTGTTCTTGGTCGGTTTCAGTTCAGATACCCGTCCCGCGCTTTGACGCCGAAGCGTTCTTCGAGAAGGTGCACATCTGCCAGAACGTGCGTGTGAACGCGTTCAATGATAAAGCACAAGACCGTTTGCGGTGCAGCTTGTCTGCATGGCTTCTTCGATTGAAACGATCTCAAGCCGGGTCCGGACCGCATTTTCCCATTCCAGCTGAACAGAAGGATCCGTCTCAGGTACAAAGATCCTTGTAAACCCGGTCAGCGTCTCCGGAGCGATCCCCGGAATCATCTCCGTAATCAGGGAATAGCCCTTTACGGACGCTATCGCCGAACTGTCGCTGATCGGATTGCCGAAAACGGTCAGCGTTCTGTACTCTGCGCCGCAGTCGATCCCGTCAAGATCGGAAAGATTGTTGTTATGAAGCAATACCGTGATTTTCCTGGTATCCGACGCGTCATTCGACGTGAACGCGGGAAGACCCTTTGCCGAACCGATCCGGTTATCGGAAAGGTTCAGAACCGTCAGATTCGTCAGATTGCCGAGCGCTTCGATCGTTTCGATCCGGTTTCCGGCCGCGTTCAGCGTTTCCAGGGACGTCATATCGTGTACAAATCCGATATCCGCCAATCCGCAGCCGTTTACGTTGAGCGTTGTCAACCCGGCGAGCGCGGAAAGGTATGACGGATCCGCAAGCGCAATGCCGGAAAGATCCAGTTTTTGCAAGGTGTCTGCGCTTCGAACGAGCACAGACGCGTCCTTCAGGCCGGTGTTTCCCGCAAGGGATACCGCCTCCAGAATGCTGCAGTTCTCAAGTCCTGAAAGCGAAGAGATCCGGTTGCCGGAGAGATCCAGTTTCTTCAGATGCACCAGACCGATAAAGGCAGACGTATCGTCGATCCGATTGTCGGAAAAATCGACGGTCGTCAGCTTCGTTTGCGCTGCGATCACGTGAATATCGGAAATCTCGTTCCCGGCAAGCTTCAGCACCGTAAGCCGATCGCTTTGCGGAAGCGTTGAAATATCGGTGATCCTGTTTTGGGAACAATCGAGCTCGGACAGCTTACCGGCCGACGAAAGGAACTGCGGGAGCCGGGTAAGCTCGTTTCCGCACAGCGCAACGTGCTGAAGCCGATCGCTGAGAACGAGACCGTCCAGCATTTCATCCGTAACGCCGCATTGATTGACCTCAAGAAGCCACAGTTCTTTCAGCGAAGAGAGAAAGCCCATACTGTCGATACCGCTGCAGTTTTTTATTTTCAGGATGCTCAGGTTCATGTCGCCCAGCGTATCGACAGCGCCCGCTTCAAAGGTGCAATCCTCGAACGTCAGCGAGTTGCATTGATTGAACCGACTGAGTTTCGCAGTCGCTTCGGAACGGATGCTCTGCCCGGAAATCGTGATGGTTTTTTCGTTCGAATACGTTTTGTCGCCGATCTTTACCTGCTTCTTGAAAGGATTGATGACAAGCAGCAAAATCAACGCTGTAATAGCCGCGCCGACGGAAAGAAGGATCGGCAAAAGCACTCTCTTTTTTCCGGTTTTGCCGCTGTTTTCGGCGTTTTGCCGTCGATCGGCGGTATGCTTGTTCTTTTTCGGCTTTGCGGGCTTTTGATGCGGTTTTGCCGCAGATTCTTTCTGTTTTTCGGGGACCGGATTCTTCGATTCGGGCGTTTCGTTTGCCGGCGGTTCGGGCATGATCGGCGCATGTTCCTGCCGCGGTGCGGCCGGAACGCCGGGCTCTGCCGTTTTCTGCTCCGGTTCCTGCGACACCGCCGTATGCTGCTCCCTGCACTGCTTCAGAATGTCGAGCGAAATCAGTTTTTGTTCAAAATCCTGCTTGGATGCGTATTTATAGCTCAGCAGGGATTGATACGTTGAGATCTGCATCTCCATGCCGGGCGACATTTCCGTCGGTTCCAGCAAAACGGACAAAAAGCCCTTGTTGCGGGACAATGCAAAATTGATTTCACGACGGCAGTTCAGGGATTGTACCGAATTCGGTGAAATAAAAGCGATACAGACGTCACAGTTTGCAAGATGCGCGGCAATGGATTCCGGCCATTCCGTACCGGGATCGATTCCCTCATCATACCAGACGCGAAAGCCGGAGGACGTGAGCGTGTCGATCAGCGGAAACACCCGGGCAGAATCCCTGTGGCTGTAGCTGACAAATATATAGTTTTGATTGCCTTCATAAGGCTTTGGTCTGATCAATTCCATGCCGCGTCCATACCTTTGCTGTTTTCTGCTACATATTATCACATTTCAGCGGCTCGTGCAATACGCTTCCTGCCGTCAGCGTCCTGCGCCGCCGTATGTTCGCCGCAAAAACTCGGAACCACGCGTTTTTTCATCGCCTGTTTTTGCAATTTGATATTCCTTTTTCCGTCCGTATGCTATATAATGTAATGTAAAGCTTGTCCATGCAGATCGAAAAGGCATGGTTTCGGATGACGGAGGATTGTTGATGTTATTTGCGGTTTGTTCGATTGCGCTGGCATTTCTGTTTGCGCTGATACTGTCGCTCGGCATGCGCTCAAAAACCATCCAGCGAATTACAGGGATCTTGCTGCTGTTTACCGGTATATCCGGCGTCTTTTTATACGGATACGGCTATACGTATCTGTACCATAATATCGTGCAGGCGGCAGCGCGGACGCTTTTCTCCGTTTTCTGTATGTTTCTCGGGAGAAACGAGATCAGCGCGATCAGCTCGGTCCCGCTTCTTTCAAATCCGTACATGCAGCTGTATATTTACACCGTACATCTTTTGGCGCTGTATTGTACCGCCAGCGCGGTCATCACGACGCTCGGTGCAAGACTGATCCTCTCCCTCCGGCTGATGCTTCAGCGCCGCACGAACCTGCACGTCATCTACGGCACGAATGCCGACACCGTCCGGTTTGCAATGGAGCTTCATCAGTCGGAAAAGGGCTTCATCGTATTGATCGATACCGGGCTCGGAAACGCTTTCGAAGCAGATATCATCCGTATGGGCGCTTTGATCGTCAGCTCGAACGATGCAGCGGATCCAGCGGCGCTTCTCAAAAAAGTCGGTATGCGTCCCGGAAAGCGCAGGATCACGCTGTACTGTCTTGACGAACGCTTTTCCGAGAATCTTTCTTACGCCGAAGCGATGCGGCAGGCGCTTAGCGCCGCCTCTGTCGCACCGGAACAGACGTCGCTCACCATTCTTCTTGCCGATGGCAGCAGAGGCGCAACGCTGCAGGCGTCCGACAATCGGTACGGCTACGGAAGCGTTTCCGCGTTTGAACGGGCAGAGCTGCTCACAAGACTGATGGTGCACACCTACCCTCCCTATGAGACCGTTTGCTTTGACGATACCGCCTGCGCAACGGAAGATTTTGAGGCCTTGATCGTCGGTTTCGGCGCAACCGGACAGGCGGTGCTCCGTGCGCTGATCATGAACGGACAGTTTGAGCACAGCCGGTTCCGGGCGTCCGTTTTCTCGGAAGACCGCATACAGCGCGCCGGATGTTTCTCCGCAAAGTATCCGGCAATCGAGAAAAACTACGACGTTCGGTTCTACAATATGAACATTCGAAGCATGGAAGCAGCCGATCTGATCAGAACCCGGTTCTCGCACTTGAATTACGTCGCGATCTGCACCGGAAACGCAAAGGAGAACGCCGAAATTGAGGCCGAGCTCTCCGCTCAGCTGCATAGTTGTGGCGTACACCCGACGATCGTGACGCTGTTCGCAGATAAAATCAGCCGAATATCGGAGGAAGACGGCCTTATTCGGACGGACAGCGTATTTACACCCGAAATCCTCTGTGCAAACAGACTGGATCGGATGGCTATGCTCCTCAATCACAAGTATCACGAGAAAGACGGACGTTCCGTGTCGGAGGATTGGTCGAACTGCGATTACTTCAGCAGAATGAGCTGCCGCGCGGCAGCCGACTATGTGGATGCGTTCCTGTTTGCCGCAAAGACCGACCGGAAAGAGATCGCTGCGGGTGATTTTTCACTCTCCGAAACGGTGCTTGACAATCTGAGCCGCATGGAGCATCTGCGTTGGTGTGCGTTCCACTATGCGATGGGATATCAAGCCATGCCTTCGGAAGTGTTCCGGGAAAGAGCCGCCCGATATCAAACGCTCGTACAGGAAAACGGCAATACACGTTATCGGATCGGAAAAGATACCGAAAAGCAGCTGCATGCCTGTCTAATCCCCTGGGAAGAGCTGCCCGCGCTTTCGGAGCGCGAATGTGACGTCACCGGAAAATACGTGGATTACCGGGAAATGGACCGCAATAATGTGTGTATGATCATCGACATGCTGAAAGCGAAAGAAATTGTGAGGGATTGAGAACCATGAAACGGAAAAAACTTCTGCTCTGTTTCGCGGCCATAGCGCTTTTTGCGGCGCTGATCTTCCTGCTGACGGCAGCGGAACGCGCTTCCGAAGAAGCGAACATCCGAACTGTTCCGCTTGCATTGTGGTACAGCATCACCACTTTGACGACCGTCGGCTACGGTGATCTGTATCCGGTGACTGCCGTCGGCCGGATCATCGGCGCGGTGCTCGAACTTTTAAGTCTCGGCGCGTTGGCGTTTTTGATCGGCGCGCTGATCACGCTGCTTCGCGGAAAGCTCATCCCGCTTGCCAGAATCCGCCGGTCTGCCCGCAAAGAATGGTTCGTTTTCCCGGTCATGACAGATGAAGCGGCATCGCTTGCACGCGCGCTTTATGCGGAGGACCGCAGCCGTGTCATCCTCTTCTGCGCAAGTGAAGACAACGCGCATGCAGACATGGACCTCCCGCCGTACATTCCCTCCCCGATCGGTCCGGTCGGATTGACTAAGCGCAAAAAGGACGGGCGGATCTCTGTTTTCTGCATGTATCCGGACTTCCGGGAAAACGACCGGCTTGCCGAAGCGCTGAAAGCCGAACGATGCATCGTATACTGCATGACAGAGCATGAGCCGGAAGACATTCCGGAGCATCTGCATTGCTTCGACCCGTACGACTGCTGCGCGCGTCTATACTGGCGCAGATTTCCCCTTCTCCGCCCGGACGAAACCGTCGTCATCATAGGAGACGGCAAATACGCCGAAGCCATTCTCGCCTGCGCACTGGAGCAGAACGTGCTCAGCGACAGCATGCATACGGTTTACCGTGCTTTCGGCAATTTTGAGAATTTCCGCAGAAATCATTACAGACTGTCCGAATTTGTTTCACTCGACAAGCCCGACGCCTGCCGCGACAGTCTGTTTCTGACCGACCGCGCGTGGAATGCGCAGCCGGATCTGCTGCTTTGCGCTTCCCGCATCATTCTCTGTTCGGATGATCCGGATCAGACGATCGAAAGACTGAACGAACTGCAGCGGTATTTTCCGATCGCCTGTCCCGTTCACGTAAAGTACGCGCAGCCGCTCGACGGGGTCTGCACCTTTGGCTGCTCGGAAGAAATCTTCACGCCGGAATTGGTCATGCGCCGCGAGCTGAACAAAACCGCCGTTCTTCTGAACGAGATCTACAATCGCTCCGCAGGCGGCAGAGCAAAGGATTGGAACGCGCTCGGCAGTTTTAAGCGGCGCTCGAACATTGCTTCGGCGGAGCATCTTCGCATCAAGGTACGGATCCTTCTCGGCGAGGATGCGCTGCGCGGGGACGAACCGCTGACCGGGGAGCTCTGTAAAAAAGCGTATGCCGCGTACGCCTCCGCCGACGAAGCGCAGCTCGACCGGTTTCGCCGTATCGAGCATGCGCGTTGGATGCGGTTTCACTACATGAACAACTGGAGTTACGCAAAGGTGCGTAACGACGCGGCAAGGCAGCATCCCCTCCTTGTGCCGTATGACAGTCTTTGCCCTGCGGACCAGCAGAAGGATTCGTATTCCTGGGAACTGATGAAACAGCTTTCCGAATGATCTGCTCGTAACGTCTCAAGACCGCGCGGATCGGCATTTGTCACGCTGTCGCGATCGATCCCTCCGTGCATCTTTCTTCAGATTCGCTTTTCCAGTTCGTATGCGGTGTGTCCCTTCGGGTAATCGGCAAGCGTACCGCGCACGGTGCAGCCGTTCTTTTCGAAAAAACCGAACACCCAGTCGCAGCAGTACGTGAACAGCACGTGCGCGCCGTTCTCCTTCGCCTCACGCTCGATCTCGTTGAACAGATACGTGCCGAGCCCCTGCTTCCGGTACGGCTCCTCCACCCAGATCCCTTCGATATCGCAGCCGTCCCAACCGTCGACCTCGGCGATCACGCCCGCGATCATGTTTCCGTTCTGATCGACGAGCTTTTTGCCGATCGGGAGATCGTCGTGTCCGTCCGGCACGAACTGACTGTTGTACCGCTCGAACCCTGCTTCGATGATCTTGACATCCTCCTGGCTTCCCGGGCGTATCGTAAACCGCGCGGCTGCGCTGTTGTCCGTCGGTATATGCTCCGGCATTTCGCGGTCGACCCGTCTCGAAAGCGACCAGCCCTCGTGTCCTGTCGGGTGATCCCGGTTGACGGTGAACACCGTATACCCGTGCTTTTCATAGAAACCCCTCGCCATGAAATCCATGGTGCCGAGGCACAGGTAGTGACAGCCCAAATCAAGCACGGCGCGCTCGGCGGCCTTCAGCAGCATGGAGCCGAGCCCCGTTCTGCGGTGCGGCTCCTCCACCCATAACATCGCAAGCACCGCGCGTCCCCACTCGTGCACGTTCACGACGCATCCGCCGGCAAAGGTTCCGTTTTCGTCCTCCGCGCGGAAGATGATCTGCTCCTCCTCCGGCGTGCCGGGTTCCGGCGGAGCCATCATATAGGCGTATTCGCCGATCTTTTTTTCGATATACGCTTCGTCCGCTTCGGTCAGCGGTCTGATTTCGTATTGCATAGCTTTCTCCTGTTTCACTTGCCGAACTTCTTCTCGGCAAATTCGTCGCGGTAGATCTCCTCGTAACCGAGGGAATCATAGAGATTCCTTGCCTTGACGTTGCCGACGACGCACCAAAGGGTCGGTTCGCCTTCTCCTTTCTCAAGGATGCGGTTTGTCAGATACTTGACGAATTTCCTGCCCAATCCCTTGCCCTGATGCGGGAGCTTGATCGAAACCTCGTCAAGCTCCGTTCCGTCGACGGCGCCGTAGCCAACGATCTCGCCGTTCAGTTCGACGACGTATTCGTTCTCCGCGTTTTCCGCGCAGTATTTACGGTCCTCCTCGGTCGCCTGCGCGACGACGGAATCCGGAAAACAGCCCGTCGAAAGCCGCATGACGTGGAACGCCTCGGCGGACAGAATCGCTGCTTCGTCAAAATCCTCGTCCCGGTACTTCCGCACCTTTAGCTCCGGCTCTTCGAACTTCTCTCCGTCATACTGCATAAACGCAGAGGAATACTTTTTGTGATATCCATGCTTCTCCGCAAACCGTTTTGCGGCTTCGCTGTGATCGTTGTACGCGGTCGCGATCCGAATAAGCGGCGTCGTTTTGATCGTTTGCTCCGCCGCGGAAACGGCAGCTTCGCCGTATCCCCTGTTCCGGTATTCCGGGAATATATAGACATACACGAACGCCTTTGCTTCGTCGCTGATAACCGCCGTTCCGATGATTGCATCGGACACGCGGATGAAAAAGATCTCGTCGCCGTTTTCGGAAACCTCTTCCATTAGCCACGGCTCCGCGTCTTTGCGGTCGATTTTTTCCTGATACGGCGCAACGTCGTCGAGCTTTATGATCTCGATCTTTTCGTTCATTGTTTCTCCTCCTGAAATGTCTTACAATTTTCTGCAGGTGACGTCGTCGATGACAAGGCAGTTGTCGCCGAAGGTGATCTTAACGCCCCCGTTCGCTCTGCCGAACGTATTCCCGCCGATCGGGAGCAGCTTGAACGTAAAGTAATCGCCGCCTGCCTCGTTGCATGCGGATCCGTATAAGTTCCCGTCCTGCATCCAGACCTTTTCCAGGCGAAAATCCTCGCAAAGCTGCTCGTACGTTCCGCAGAAAACCGGCCATTTGCTCTTGTCGGGATCCTGAATCATGCGCTTCTGCGCCTCGTTGATCCAATAGTACACATATTCGTAGTCAAACTGATACCCAAGCTTTTCCGCGAGATGCACCGAGATCAGGTTCGCCGCGTCCCAGACCGGTTCCAATCCATCATCCATACAGGACAGGATCAGCTTTGCGCCGACAGCGGTCGCAAGTCCTTTGCGCCGCTCCGATCGTACGGTGTCGATCTCGACCTCGATGCCGCAGCGGTAGCAGTATTCGGAAGATGCGCCGGCAACCACGCTGCCGTCTTTCAGCACGACAAAACCGCGTCCTTTCTCCAGGAACGCTTCTTTCGTCTCAAAATCGCCGATGAGATACTCCAGATCGTCATCGTCAGCCGAAAGGATCAGATCATAGATCTCGCTGTCAATGCGCCTGATCTCGTAGCCTTTTGGCAGCGCGTCGACAAACGATTGAAGTTTCATCCGGTCGAAGTTTTTACAGCTTTTGATCGCGTAACGGGTGGTCGGTTCGGCTTCCGGCCAGCACTCTTTGATCAGCTTTTCCCACGCTTCATTCTGCGGGTGTACCTCATTGTCGCCGAGCTCGCCGTACGCAACGAGCTCCCTGTCCGGCTCGCCCGCCAGAAAGACCCCGTCGACTGAGGAATACAGCAGCGCTGAGCGCGGCGCGTCCGGATCGGTCACAAAGACCCGGAGCTCCACGTCGACGGCGTCGAACTCGTTCCATTTCCGAAACAGGTGCTCGACTTTTGATATGTCTGCTAATTCATAGACCATATGTTTATCCTTTTTTGTTGTTCTTTACAGTTTTTTGAAGGTCTGTTCGTCGAATGTCAGGCAGCCGTCGCCGAACGTCACGCGGAGCATGCCGCGCTTCCGTCCGAATTCGTTCTCCCCGATGGGATAAAGACGGAACGTCAGGTCGTCGCCCTCGTCGTTGACGGCGTTCGCATGCAGCTCGCCGTCCTGCATAAAGACCTCGTCGATGATGAAATCGCCGTCCTCGGGATGCTCGTACTTTCCGCACAAAGCTTCCCACTTCGATTTGTCGGGATCCTTGACCGCGATATCCTCGATCGAAACGATCGGTTCCGGCTCCCTGTCCCTTGCGATCGCCTCGAACCCCGAAAGCAAGCCGTCGAACACGCGCACGTCCGCATAATCGCGGCAGTCAAGAACCACGAGCACGCGGTTTTTGTCGACAAAGCGCTCGAACCACGTTTCAAGACCGGGCATGCCGCCACCGTGACGCACAATGAGCCCGTTCTCCGGTTCGGTTGCGGCCTCCCAGCCGAAGGCATAGCCGTCGTCGTCCTCGTCCGCGCCGGCGGCCTCACCGTTGTTCAATACGCCGGGCGTGTACATGATCTGCTGCTCCTTAAAGGTGAGCACCTTTTCTTCCCGCAGCGCTTTGTCCCATGCGAACATGTCGAAGATCGTGGTGTGCAGGTAGTCGCAGCCGTTCAGCCCGTCCGAGCCGACCACGTAGCCCGAAAACCGCGAAAGGTCCGAGGGAACGAACGCGTCGTTCTCCAGAACCATATTGCGGGCGAAGCGGTCGGAGGGTCTTCCGTCGCGGCGTGTGTGGTAGATGCCGGAATCCTTCATGCCGGCAGGCTCGAAAATATTCTTCTTCACGAAGTCCTCGAACGGCATGCCGGAAACCGTCTCCACCGTATGGGCGAGCATCGTGTAACCGATGTCGGAATAGCAGAACTCCTCGCCCGGCGCGCAGCGCGGTTCTTCTTTGCGCGCGCAGATGGCGTTGAACACGCTGCTGTTCGAGGGGATCTGCCCCACCTGTTCGCGGACTTCGGTGACGAGCTCCTCGACGTCGAAATCAGGAATGCCGCTCGTGTGGGTCAGAAGATGACGCACCGTGACGCCGGGGTACGGGTACTCCGGGAAGATCGCCGTCAGTTCTTCGTCGAGCTCCAGTTTACCTTCGCGCACCAACAGCATGATCGCCGTCGCCGTGAACATCTTGGTAATCGACGCCATCTCAAAGATCGTATCCTCCTGCATCGGCAGGGTGTTTTCCGCATCGCGCCAACCGAGCGCGCCCTTCGACACGATCTCGCCGTTTTCGGCGTAAAGCCACGTGCCGTTGAAGCAGCCCTTTTCGTACGCTTCACGGGCGAGCTTTTCCATCAATGCTTTCTTATCCATAATTTTGCCTTTCTTTACTCTTACAGTTTTTTGCAGGTGATCCCGTCGATCACAAGACAGTTGTCGCCGAACTCGATCTTCGCAAAGCCGCCCTTCCTGCCGAACGTCTTTTTGCCGATCGGATAGAGCTCATAGGTCTTTTCGCCTTCCTCGGTGATGACCCGCGCAAACAGCGTTTCGTCCTCCATAAAGATCTCGTCGACACGGAAATCCGGATCGTTCTGCTCGTATTTACAGCAGAATGCTTTCCGGCCGCGCTTGCACAGATCCTCGTTCATGTCCGCTTCCACGGTCTGATAGAGCTCCAATGCGACGTATGTCTGCGCCCAGTCGAGCGCATCCGTTGCGTGGTTGAACATGCTCGCCACGCACAGATCCTTATTGAGCGAGAACATCCATTCCGTAATGAAGCCCTCGTTCCAGCCGCCGTGTTCGCCGACGTCGCCGCGAAGATTGTAGACGCAAAGTCCGTAATTGTCCATGACCGGGGTCAGCATCCGCCGCGCGGTCTTCTTTTTCAAAAATCCACCCCTGCGGTAGCTTCTCGAAAGCGCAAGACCGATCTTACATAGTTCGGTCGGCGTCGACCAAAGCCCTGCCGCCGCATGCTCGGGATAGTAGTGATAGCCGTGCGCGGCGTCTTCCTTATAAGCAAGCCGTCCGCCGAACGCCGCGTTTGCAAGAAGGTCCTCGTCAAGCGGTTGGAAGAAGCCTGTGCGCTTCAAGCCCAGCGGTTCCGCGACTTCCTTCTGGAACGCGTCGCGCAGGCTCATGCCGGTAATGCGGCAAAATGCCAACTCGGCGAGCGTGATGCCGCCGCCGGAATATTCATGCTGCATACCGTAGGGCATGGTTTGCCGGACCCTCGGCGTATTGCCTTTGCCCGACAGAACTTCCTCCAGGGACACCGGCACGTGGTTTGCCCGATAGCCCGGGAAGCCGTGCACGTTGTAGCCCGCCGTATGCGAAAGAAGCGCGGCGAACGTCACCGGTCCCTTTTTCACGAATTCCGGCACGACGCCCGAAATGTCCGCGTCGAGGTCGATCTTACCCTTGTCGACGAAGCGTAAAAGCGTGATCGCAAACGCGGGTTTCGACACCGAGCCCGCCTGAAACAGCATATCCGGGTTGACCGGGAAGTCTTCGCCGTTTCTGCCGCTGCCGGCGCAGTAGGTCATGATATCGCCGTCGTCGTCAGCAAACGCGATGCTCACGCCGTAGCCCTTCTTTCCTTTGATGCCCAGGCGTCCGACCACGTCGATCCCGCCGAAATCCCTGACCGTTTTGTTCGGACCTTTCAGCATCCGCATTAAGGTCGCTTCGCCGTCGCTGATGACGCCGGTCTCGCGGAATCCGGCTTTGTGATAGACGTGCAGACCGCGCTCGTTTTCCGGTTCGGTGGAGAGATAGAGCCGATCCGCGCCGTTCTTTTTGAAGTACTTGATGATCTCATCGAGCGCCGCCTGTCCGTAGCCCTTGCCCTGCTCGTTTTGGTCAATCATGAAGCGCCAGAGCCAGTAGCGGTCCTCCTCGTCCTCATCCTCCGGATCGAATGCGAACATGCAGAAGCCGACGAGCTTCTCGTCTGCATAGATCGCAAACGGACGCGCGACGCCGGGGTTTTCGGCGTTCGCTTCGTCCGCCTGCCGGAGCGACACGCGGTTCGACGCGACGAACGGCTGATCCTCGCGCACGGAAAGCGCCAACACCGCCTCGCGGTTTTCATCGGTAATGGGTCGTAACGTAATGGTTTCCATAAAAGTTTCCCCCGTAAAAATTACAATTTCAATACTGCAAGTATTTCGTCGTCCTCGGCGCTGTACGCCTCGGGGACCTCTTCAAAGCCGAACGAAGCATACAGCTTCCTTGCGGCCGTGTTTTCCGGATCGTAACAGAGCCACGCATATTCGGACTGCCTGCACGGTCCGGAACGGATAAAATCGAGTATGAGCTTCATGGCTTCCCTGCCGTAGCCCTTTCCCTGCCAGCGCTTGTCGATCATGAAGCGCCAGATGAAATAGCTGCTCCTTGTGAACCGGTATTTTTCGTTCAGATCGTCGTCCGGCTCGTAGGGGATGTCGTAGCCGATCATCGCAAATCCGATGGGCTTGTCTCCTTTGTAAATGCCGAACGTGAACACCTGAAAGCCCGCTTCGCGCACGATACCGGCATAGGCAAGACTCGTCACATTGTCCGGCAGAAAGCATTTCTGCTCCCGCGTTACGCGCAGGTCCTCAACGTCGTGCCAGTTCAGATAGTTGATCTTCTCCAGATGTATAATAGGTTCCATAGGTTCCTCCGTAAAATCAGTCGTTTGTTTCTTTCCGTTTTTTGCAGGTATATCCGCCGTAGATCAATGAGCCGTCGCCGAATTCAAACACGGACGAATACCGCTTGATCCCGAATTTATTTCCGCCGAGCGGATACAGTTTTGCTTCCCAGGCGCTGCATTCTTCGATCAGCTTGACGAAAAGTTCGCCGTCTCTCAGAAAGACTTCGTCCACATAGAGGTCGTCGTCCGGTTTTTCATATTTGCCGCAGAAGCTCTCCCACTTCGATTTGTCGGGATCCTTTTCCGCGATCTCCTCGACTGTTCGTACGGGCTCCGGTTCGTTTCCCATCGCGATCGCGTGCAGTCCGGGGACCAGCACATTGTTTGCGCGCGCATCAAGCTGATCGCGGCAGGCGCACTTGACGATGACCTTGTCCTCGTCGATGAAGCGCTCGTACCACGTCTCGTATTCGGGCCAGTATCCCGAGTGGCAGACGATCAGCCCGTGCTCAGGATCGTTCACGATATCCCAGCCGTAGCCGTAGCAGGCGGGACCGATCAGATCGTCGTCCACCCCGGGCTTTCCGTCCGGAAGCAGCGTCGGCGTATACATCTCCGCCTGTTCCTCCAAGGTCAGGATCGTCCCCTCCCGCAGCACGCGGTCCCAGCGCAGAAGGTCGAAGATATTGGAGTGCACAAGCCCGTCGCCGTTCACGCCGTCCAGCGGAACGACGTCGTTCTGACTTTCCGAATCGTCGGGCAGAAGGTAACGGCCTTTCTCCCAGACCATGCCAAGCGCAAGGTTCGGGATCGTGATCCTTTCCTTTCTGCGGTGATACACCTTCGTCGCGGTCATGCCCGCCGGCTCAAAGATATTCTTTTCGAGGAACGTTTCAAACGGTTCGCCCGCGACCTTCTCGATGATCTGCGCCAACACGCAGTAACCGGTGTTTGAGTACTCCCATTTTTCACCCGGCGCAAACTCCGGACCCTCCCCGCTTTCACAGAGGAACCGGATCATGATATCGTTGCCGGGGATCGTTCCCTCCGCCGTCGCCGTTTCTGTGATCCAATCCTCGTAATCCGGCAGGCCGCACGTGTGCGTCAGCAGATGGCGGATCGTAACGCCCGGAAAGGGAACCTCCGGGAAAAACTTCGTGATCTCGTCGTCAAGCGAGAGAAGCCCTCTGCGCCGGAGAAGCATGATCGCCGTCGCCGTGAATTGTTTCGTGACGGATGCGAGATCAAAGACCATGTCCTCCGTGATCGGCGCTCCGGTTTCAAGGTCGTTTATACCGACCGCGCCTTTCGATACGATCTCACCCTTTTCAGCGTACAGCCAAGTGCCCGTGAATCCGCCCTTTTCATGCGCGTCACGCACCAGTTTTTCGATCAACGCTTTCTTATCCATCATCATTTCCCTCATGCCTCCGTCCTGTTTTTGCTCTTCTTGTACGCCTTCGACAGTTTGGATATTTCCTTTTTCTTGGCGTAATTGTTTTTGTTCTCTTTTCCGAGATTCCTGTAAAGTTCGAACCGTTCTTTACTCAGTTTGCCGCTTGCGATCGCGGCTTTGACCGCGCAGCCCGGTTCGGTTTCGTGCCGGCAGTTTGAAAAGCGGCATTGACTTTCGAGCGAGAGAATATCCGCAAACGTCCGATCGATCCCTTCGTCCGCGTCCGCCAAACCGATCTCGCGCATGCCGGGCGTGTCGATGATCCATACGTCGTTTGATAGACGGATCATCTGCCGATGCGTCGTGGTGTGTCGCCCCTTACCGTCGTCTTCACGAATTTCGCCGGTTTGCATGACCTCTTCGCCCGCGATCGCGTTGATCAGCGTCGACTTGCCCGCACCGGACGAACCCATGAGCGCGATCGTAGTACCCGAAACGAAGTACGCCCTGAGTTCATCGAGCCCGATCCCGTACCTTGCGGAAACGGCATGGACTCTGACGCCGTCCGATACGCTTTCCGCCTCGCGCACGTAGCGAGCGACGTTATTGCAAAGATCGGATTTTGTCAGGATCACGACCGGCACGCTTCCGCCCGAAAGCGCGACGCTTGCGTACCGAGCGATCCGGTTGAAGCTGTAATCCTCGTTCAGCGCCGTCACGATAAAGCAGTAGTCCGCGTTCGCGACCATGTACTGCAGTACGCCGGTCTTCGCCTGATCGGGGCGGGCAAGCAGCGTCTTTCGTTCGCACACGGACAAAATCACCGAATCGCCTGCGGGATTTTCGGCAAACGAAACGTAATCCCCGACGACCGGCCATGCGTCCGGCGCCGCGTCGTAGAAGCTGCCCTTCGGCTTTGCGGGAAGCTCCCGCCCCTCGAAGGTTATGATAAAACTGTTTTTTCTGATTTCGGAAATCCTTCCGCGTTTCTCCTCGTTCATGTTGACCTCTCCTTGAATCTGTTCAATGGGACGTCGCATGGAGACCTCGGGAAGGATCCGCTTTGATCGGCAAACAAAAAGCCGTGACGGTGACGCCACGGCTGCATAATCAAATATGATCCTGTCCGGATCAGCGGGCAGAAACCGAGGTCATCATGCGATATTCAGTTACGATTTCGGTTCTTGTGATGCGCATTGATGTTTACCCTCGCTTTCTTTCAGATTTTACGCAATTTGGATTGTATCACACGCAAGACGGTTCGTCAATACCGGAAGCGCCTAAAAGAAAATCAGCAGTGCAAATATATTCTCTTACAGGGCCGGTCCGTCCTGCGCCTTCGGATACTCGCTGCAGAGCAGGCGGTACGGCGGCTCGTCCTCCTCGATCGAGGGGAAACGCCCGACCGGCGGGTTGAAGCGATTGTCCGTATTGTCGTCGTTGCATTGGCTGACCTCGCCCAGAAGGACGTCGCCCGTTCCCGCCTCCACGCTGAAATCGTGGTACACGCGCTGCGGAAGATGGATGCTTTCGCCGGGCGTGAGCCGGACCTGCGTGCCCGCCGGTACCGTATAGGTGCGACCGTCGGTATGCACGGTCACGTCGCTCTCATAATCGATGGATTCATCCGGGTGCGAATTGTATACCCGGATCAGGATATTCCCGCCGCCGCGGTTGATGATGTCCTCCGTTTTATACCAGTGGAAATGGTTCGGGCTGTACTGCCCCTCCTTCACAAAGAGCAGCTTTTCCGCGTACGCCTTCGGATACCGGTCCGCCATCGCGCGGTTGCCGTTGCGGATGGTGACAAGCGACATGCCGACCCGGTCAAAGTCGCCGAGTCCGTAATCAGTGATGTCCCAGCCGAGCATGCAGTCACGGACTTCGTCGTATTCGTGCGATACCGTCTTCCATTCCTCCGGCGTGAAGCGGCAGAATGGAGGCAGCCAGCAATGCTCCCGCACGCACATCTCTTCCATTTCACGCAGCGCTTTGTTGATCTCCGATCGTTTCATGATCCGCTTTCTCCCGTTCAGACGGTGACGCGGTCCTTGATCTTCTCTCCGCAGGCATCGAGCGCGGATTCTCCGGCGATCACGCAGACAGCGTTATCTCTTGCGATCTCGTCCAAAACGTCGCACAATCCGAGAAGGTCCTCCCTGCTCGTTCCGATCAGGGCGCGGTAGCGTTCGGTGATCTGCTCCGCGGTCATTCCCCGGAAGAAGCGCGCCTCGGAAGCGGTGATCTTATCCTCCGCCGTGCGAAGCGGATCCAGCGTGGAAACCGAGCTCAGAATGAAGCCGGTCAGATCCGGATCGTCTGCAAGGAACGCGCGCACGAACGCCGCCGACTCCGCGATCACGTTCAGCGAGCGGCCGGGCTGCGGGTCCCGATAGGTATAGAAGAACAGCTCGCCGGTATCGCGTCCGTTGAAGCCGCATCCGTACGCGCCGCCTTTCACGCGGATCTCATTCCAGAGATAGGTATACGAGAGCAGGTTGCTCAGCACGGGAATGCTGCCGGTATAGGCGCGGTCATGCAGCTGCAGATTCGTGCCCGTTGCGGCAAATCCGACCTGCGACGCTATGGCGATCCCCTCCTGTCTGCTGCCGGACGGTTGATAGTATGCTTCCGCTTTCGGTTCGACGCCGTCGGACGGGATCGAACCGATCAGCGCGTCGATCGCTGCGTCCGGCGTTGCCTCCGAGCAGGAGACCGTCAGCCGTTCTTTCGTCACGAGGCGTTCAAGAATACCCCGCATGGTGTTCAGCAATTCTTTCAGCGCGTCCTCTCCCGCTTCCAGCGTACGGTTCACCCATTGCATGAAGCTGACGCCGCCGACGCACTCGTTGGCCAGCCCCTGCGCCGTGCAGTACGACGCCACGCGCATCGAACCGTAGCGGTGTCCCTGCGCGGGCAGAGACATCCTTGCGCCCACCGCCGCCTGCTGCAGGATATCCCGCACAAGGTCGACGTCGTCAAAGAGCGTTTCCGTCAGGATCTCGGAAAGAAGTTTTGCGGCTTCCTCCGCCTGTTCCGAAAGGCATGCGACCGACGCGGTCAGCAGAATGCGGCAGTTCTCCGGCGTCGTTCCGGGGAACAGCGTAGGCGAAAAGTTGAGCCGTCCGATCACGTTCTTGATCGCGAGCGGCAGTTCCGTCCGCGTATGGCGCTTTGTCGCGAGCGCGCCGAGCAGGTTCGTCAGGATCGAAAGCGCCGGAAGCTCCTCCGTCTTGAGTTCATTGATCCGGAAGCTCGTGCGGAACAGCGCAAGCTTGCTTCCGACCGTGTTTTTCAGCACCGTTACGCCGTCCTGCTTTGTTTCGGTCATCGAAAGCGGTTCCGGCTTGTCGGATAGATCGGATAGCTTCAGCATCGGGATCGTGGCGAGCGCTTCCGGACTGTCGGGCGTCTGCTGCCACAGCGCCAGCGCTTCCGCGTCCTTTGCGATCCGTGCGCGATCCGCTTCCGTCCACGCTTTGCTTTCGGCTTTTACGCGCGCCGCTTCGCGCTCGTTCTTTTCTTTGCCGAGCGTTTTGGACGGAACGAGCACGATCGTCGCGGTGTGCGGATTGTCGAGAAACAGTTCTTTCATCAGATTCCCGAAGTAATCGCCGGAAAGCTTCTCTTCGAGTGCTTTCAGCGGCGCTTCGACCAGCAGTCCGTCCGCGGGATCGCCGCCGTACAGCCAGGTATTCAGCATGGACAGTCCTTCGTCAAGACTGCGCGGGACCCAACTGCCCTCACGGTCCCGCATGCGGAACGCAAAGCTGTGCAGGCATGCCGACAGGCGCTTATGATCGAGCCCGTCGGAAACGATGCTTTCGATCGTTTTGCGTACCGTCGCTTCGAGCGCTTCCCGTTTTGATGCGTCGGTGTTCATCGCCTGCCAGCCGAAGACCGTCTGCTGCATCCCGTCTTCCATGAGAACGGAGAAATCCTGCGCAAGTCCGCTGTCCAGAACGGCGCGTTTCAGCGGCGCGTCGTTGTCGCCGGCCAGATAATCCGAAAGCACCGCGCCCGCAAAGTTTCTCTCCTGCTCGTCAAACCGCCCGAGCGTCGATACGCAGGCGATGATCGCGCGGTTTTCCGCCGGCTCTTCCTCGCCGATCGCAAACGGCGCCTCCTCGACCACGCTGTCGATGGGGCTTTGCATCGGGATCACAAAGTTCGCTTCCTGCCGATCGTACGCGGAAAGGAACGAATCGATCTTCCGAAGAACCGCGTCAACGTCGATGCTTCCGACCAAGCTGATACGCGCGTTGGACGGGTGGTAATACTTTTTGTGGTTGGCGATAAATTGCTCATAGGTGAGGTCCGGGATGCAGGCGGGATCGCCGCCGGACACGAACCGATAGCTGTTATCGGGGAACAGCACGCGCAGCAATTCGTTGTACATGACCGTCTGCGGAGAAGCGAACGCGCCTTTCATTTCATTGAACACAACGCCGGAATAGCAAAGGTTCTCTCCCTCGCCTTCGTAGCGCCAGCCCTCCTGCCGGAAGATCTCGGGCTTATGATAGATCGCGGGATGCAGAACGGCGTCCAGATAGACGTCGATGAGGTTCAGAAAATCGCGGTCGTTGCGGCTCGAAACCGGGTAGACGGTCTTGTCCGGATAGGTGAACGCGTTCAGAAACGTCTGCACGGAGCTTTTCAATAGCTCCACGAACGGCTCCTTGACCGGATACCTGTCCGAACCGCACAGCACGGAATGTTCCAATATATGAAACACACCGGTGGAATCCTCCGGCAGCGTTTTGAACGCGATCGAAAACGCCTTGTTCTCGTCTTTGCGGTCGAGCCACGCAAGCTCCGCGCCGGTTTTTTTGTGCTCCATCTCCCAAAGTGTCGCGTCGAGCTCCGCAAGACGACGCGCGCGAATGACCTTGAATCCGTTTACGATGCTTCCGATTTCCATATGCTCCTCCTTTATTCTTCCATCATTAGCCGAATGATCTCTTCGTCCGTTTTCTGCATGCCGCGGCTGGCGAGCTTGCCGACCGTCTCGATCGTGTGCTCCACGCCCTTCTTCACGATGCCGTCGCCGCCGAAAAACTGATTGCCGTCCTCGTACATTGCAAGGCCCAGAAGTCCGGCGTCGACCGCCGCCGCGATCTTTGCCGCGCAGCTTGCCTTCGCGCCGTCGCAGATGATGCCGGATGTGACCGCGACCGCGTTGACCACGGTATGCGCGATCATTTCAAACCGTCCGCCTTTCAGGTACGCAATTCCCGCGCCCGCACCGACGCCCGCGCTGACCGCGCCGCAATAAGCGCTCAGCCGTCCGATGCCGGTCTTCAAGTGCGTGGTAATGAGGTTCGATACGCACAGCGCGCGCAAAAGCTCCTCGTGTGTTTTGCCGTTCTCACGCGCAAAGACGATGACCGGAACGGACGCTGTGATGCCCTGGTTGCCGCTGCCCGAGTTGATGACGACCGGCAGCTCGCAGCCGTTCATTCTCGCGTCGCTGCCCGCGGCAGCCCACGCACGCATCTTGTAATTGATGTCGTATTCTCTGCCGCGCAGGACCGTCTTTCCGATGTTAGCGCCGTAATTGCCCTTTAAGCCCTCCTCCGCGATCGCCATATTGTATGCGATCTGCCGTTCGAGCACGTCCCTGACGTCGTCAAGGTCGACCGAATCCGCAAAATCCACGATGTCTTCGACCGAAAGGCACGTCCGATCCGTCAGACGATCGTCGCTCTTATCGGTCAGTTCCCGTTCCAAAAGGGTCTCGTTGTTGCGGGAGATCAACACGATATTCGTGTGATAATCGACGATGCGCACCGTCGCGCGATCCGCTCCCGCAAACGCGGTGATCCGGATATCGAAGATGCGTCCGGTGTCGGCGTGGCGGACTTCGATCGGCGCATGTTTGAGATATTCGGACATGGCTTTGATCTGTTCCGCGGTGACGTTTGCAAGCACCTCGAGCTCCGCGTTCGCGTCGCCCGCTACGGTACCCGCCGCCGCTGCCGCAGGGATGCCGCGAAGCCCGCCGGTATGGGGTACGACCACGCTCTTGACGTTCTTGATGATGTTGCCGGAAACCTCGATGAGCAGGCGTTTCGGCATGGAACCGAGCGTTTCACGCGCCTTCGCCGCGGCGTACGCGATGGCGATCGGCTCCGTGCAGCCCATCGCGGGGCGCAGTTCTTCCCGCATGATCTGAATATATGCTCTGTATTGCTCGTTTGTGATGCGCATGGTCTCCCCTCCTGTCTCTGATACTGCTATTGTACCGATTTGTCCGCTTCCGGTCAATTGCTTCGGCTCATTTTGTCGAAAAATGTGTGTATTCTGTCATTCAAACATATATAAAAAAGGACCGTCCCCGAAGGAACGGTCCGAAAAATGATGATTCCGTCTTACTTTGCCCCGGCTGCCTTTTTGGCGGCTCTTTTCTTTCTGCGCTCGATGATGCGTCGCGCGCGTTTCAAGCCGGTCGGCGTGATCGTCTGTTTGTCCACCGCCTCCTGGAACTTGTTCATGCGGCGGCTGCGTACGTCGACGGCGGAGGGCTGAATGTCCCCGGACTTGGTCAGCGCCCACTTGGTGAGCATCGGACCGACCAGTTCATAGACGAGCACGCTGAACAGAATGATATTCTTGATCAGCACGCCGTCCGCGGTTCCGAGCTTCGCCGCGGTCACGCACATGCCGAGCGCGACGCCCGCCTGCGGCAGCAGCGTAATGCCCAGATACTTTTTCACGACCGGATCGGTTTTGGTCGCCGCGCAGCTTACGTAGGAGCCGACGTACTTGCCGACGGAACGCGCGAGGATATAGGTGACGCCGATCACCAGCACCGCGACGTTCAGGATGACGGAAAGCTCCAGCTCCGCGCCGCTCAGCACGAAGAACAGGGCGAACAGCGGCGCCGTCCATTTGTCCGCGCGCTCCATCAGATCGTGCGCGAGCGGACAGATGTTGCAGAACACTGTGCCGAGCATCATGCACACGAGGAGCGTGGAAAAGCGGATCTTCACGCCGCCGATCTCAAAGGAGAGCATGGACAGCGCGACCGTCAGCACCACGAACGCAATCGTCAGCGAAAGGCGGTTGGAATTGGAGAAGAACGTCCGTTCGAGGATCGTGAGCACCCATCCCAGAAGCGCGCCGAGCAGCAGCGACGCCACGATCTCAATCAGCGGCTCGACCAGGATGCCGACAAGGTTCGTTTTGCCCGTGACGATGGACGTTGCGATCCCGAAGGACACGGCAAACACCGCAAGCCCGACCGCGTCGTCGAGCGCGACAACGGGCAGCAGGATATCCGTCAGCTTGCCTTTGGCTTTGTACTGGCGCACGACCATCAGCGTGGCGGCAGGCGCGGTCGCCGTTGCGATGGCGCCGAGCACAATCGTCGCTTCGACGGACATCATGTCCGGCATCAGAAAATGCAGGCCCAAAAGCGCAAGGTCGACCAGCAGCGTTGCGGCAAGCGCCTGAAAGATGCCGACGACGATCGCCTGTTTGCCGATGGATTTCAGCTGAGAGAACAAAAACTCATTTCCGATGGAAAACGCGATGAAGCCGAGCGCCGTATTGCTGATCACGGACAGCCCCTCCACCTCTTCCGTGGTAGAAAACCCGACGCCGGGAATACCCAGTCTGCCGAGACAATACGGCCCGATGATGACACCCGCGATCAGAAACGCGGTGACGTCCGGCAGCTGCAGCTTCAAAAGTTTGAAAACACGCGTCATCAGCAGTCCGATCAACAGCGCGAGCGCAGACGACAATAACGCGACCATGTCATTTACCTCCGATCCTTTTCACACAAAAACAGATAATACTACTTTTCTTCCGAAAATGCAACATTGAAATAGGAATCAAATAAAAGCCCTCATCTGCCTCCTTCTTCCGCGCTTCTGCTCTGCACGGCAGAAAAAAAAGCTGATCCGCTATAGAGCCGGATCAGTTTAAGAATGCGATTGCTTTTTATGTTGCTTTTACTTCGATCAGTTGCCGGGTTTCAGCGCTTTTGCCGCCATCGCGTAGCGATAAACCGCTGTCGCTGCGTTCACCGCCGTCGTGTTGTCCGAATAGTTTGCCATGATCGATCTCACGTAGGACAGCGGAGACACCGTCATATTGGATTCAACACCGTCGCTGCCGATCGCCTTGACCGTGTAAACACTGTCATACTCATGCGCCGCGATGTTTTTGATCGATACCATATAGCGTCCGTCGGACTGCAGCGATACGCGGATCTTCTCGCCGTCTTCCGTGATCGGATTGCCGTTTGCCGTGAACGTGAATGTTCCGGTGTAGTCGGCCTTCGGCTTGAAGTAAACGCGCAGCTCCGTATCGCTGTCCCATACGAGCGTATACGTGATCTTCTGCATGTTCGTGCCGACCGTCTTATCAGTTGTATAGTTTGCAAGTCCCGTCTGCGCCGCGTTGATATCCGTCTCGGTGTAGTCGGTATAATGCTTATCCATCTCCGCATAGTCTTTTCCGAGCGTCCACGTTCTCTGCGTCGCAAGGAACGCCTGCAGGTAATGACCGTAGTCCGCCGTTGCCTCTGTCATGGCCTGTTCAGCTTCAGTGAACAGCTCCTTATTGTTATCGTACCCTTCTTTAAAGTACTTCTTGGCTGAGTATGTCTGTTCAATCGTCTTTGTCGTGCCGTTCTCTTTATACTTCAGCGTTGCGGTGATGGTATCCGCCATCTCGATCGAACGCACATAGTAGGCGAACTGATAGTAGCCCTTATTGTTCGTCGGCATATCGGTGCTGAACGGGACGGATGCGGGTGCGCCGTCGGCGTTGCCGATCGTGAAGTTGACGCCTTCATATTTGTATACGGCGTTCTGCGGAAGGTCAAGGAAGAAGTATATGCCGATCTTTCCTTCCAAAGCCAGCGCATGTGTCTTGAACGCCGGAGCCGCGACGGTTCCGCCGATTTCGGTAGAATAGTAGTAATTCTCGGTCGGATTCTGCTTATAGAACTTGAATACGCTTCCGTAGCGGGTCAGAGAAAAGCCCCACGAACCGCTGACCGCGACGTATGGGATGGAACCCGCGCTGTTGTTCTTGAGATACATCTCGTCGCCATCAATCTCAAAGGTCCACGTGGTGTTGGCTTCCTGCATCTGCGGAAAAGCATAGAGCGCATAGGATGCGGATCCGCTGCCGGTGCTCTTGCTGCCGTAGTAACTGCCCTCGGATACGCTCATGAGAGACAGACCGTAACTTGTGGCCGTGACCTCAAAGATGTAGGTGTCCAGCACGTTGCTTAAAGTCGTGCCGTCCCGCGTGATGCCGGTGTCTGTAAAGCGCGTAGACGCTCCGGTGGAAGTATTCTCAATGTTCGTGCCGCTTGTACCGGCGGACAGACCGGTCAGCGCGTATTCCGCAGTTCCGGTCTGCGGCGTCGCCACGAGGACGTACTTTCCGACCCATGTATCGGGCATGGCGGTGACGAGCTCATAGGTCACCGGCGCGTCGATGGCTTCCGCGCGCATATAAAGGGCATAGACCGCCGGGACCGAGGTCGTCAGCTTGAAGGTCGCGCCGGGCTGATAGAAAGCGGGCTTTTCCGCGGTCTCGGGCAACGGCGCGGTGACCCAGCCCAGAAAGCTCCAACCGTCGGCGTCAGGCGCAGAGGTCGGAAGCGCGATCTTATCGCCCGCAGTACCGGAAATCGTCTGATACACCGAGCCGAGCGCAACGCAGCGCAATTCCATGGGAACCGGATCCTCGGGAATATCTTTGGTGAAGGCCTTCACGCGATAGTTGCCGTCGCCGGACTTGTTGGTCCAGCCGCTGTCGCTGACACCCTTGAAATAGGAGGTATTGGGATGGGTCATATGGATGAGCCCCATGTGATAATACGTGTCCTCCTGGATCGTCGTATCATACGCGACGTTGATATCATCGCCGGAGAAGGTGATCACGACGGCAAAGCGCTGTCCCGGGGTCAGGGTTACGGAATTATCCAGCTTGATGGTCTGATAGCCCCAGTAATCGAAGTTTCCCGTCTTGGTCGCGGCAAGCGTACCGGATGTGGGATCGTCTACGGCGCAGCCCGTGTAGACGTTTACGGTGTAGTCCGTGTTGTCGCCGTACAGTGCAAGCGCGATCGCTTCGAGCGTTTCGTTGCCGTTTGCGGTAAATACCTGTGCGATCGCATCGCCGGTGACCATCTCTTGGGAGTTATAGTAGTTGCCGGAGCCGTCGTACTGGTAGTTGTGATCGTAGTTGTCCACGTCCTCCACGCTGAAAAACGAAATGTAGCTCGCGCAGGTGGCGGAGTCCTCATAGGAAACGTAGAAGTAGCCGTTGACGCCGATGTCGGTGCCCCAAGAGTTCTTGACGATCCAAGCGCCGTCGTTCTTGGGACGGTAACCCTGATTAAAGTTTTCCTTTGCGAAATTGTCGTCCCATCCCACCACGGTGACGTCGTGATCGGCGTAGTAAAAGCCGGGATCCTGATACGCAACCGCAGACTGGATCCAGCAGATGGTTCCGTTCGAGGTATTGACGCCGCCATGATAGGCAGTGCCTGCAGTGTTGCTGACACGAACGCCCATCGAGCCCGCGCCGTATTCCATGATATGACGCTTGACCTCATCCACGTTGGATCCGAAGAAGTGCCGGACCGAAGTTACGTGCGCGACGTTGTTCTGATAGGCGTGTTCGCTGCCCAATCCTCCGGCGTTTGCGGAGCTGTACATCAAGGCGACGTCCGATTCGTCGGCAAGGCCTGTCCAACGCATCAAAGGATAGCTGACGAGCTCGCCCGTTCCGCCCGCTTCAAGAAAGTTTCCGTTCGCATGGCTGCTCAAAAAGTACGTCTTGTCGCCTGTCAGCATGCCCTCGGCGTCATAGGCGTCGGTGTACGTGTAATACGCAAGATGATACTCCGACAGATTCAGATTCTGATCCGCGACCTGCCCGTTTTCGCCCACATGGACGCCGTACTTGATCATGTAAGCTTCGCAGCAAGCCGCCGCGCCGAACGTCCAACAGGTATTGTGATCGCCCTGATTTTTGACCGGGGTAATGTATCCGTAATCCCGGCTGTCATACGCTGCGGGCAGATTTGCCGTCATCAGCCCCTGCGAAGAGCCCGTAGAGAGCTTTACGTTTCCGTGCGGCTGTGCGGGCAGCAAGCCGAGCCCGTGCTGTGCGTATTCCCGTTCGTCCGTTTTTGATTTGTCATCTTCGGCAAAAGTCGCGCCGACAAGACTGACGGCAAGGATCAAAGCCAGGAAAAGGGCAAGAATACGTTTCGGAAAAAGGTTCATTTGTTGTCTCCTCGATCAGAATATAAGCCGGTCCGCCGATGCAGATGCAGACCGTTATTTACAATATAACACATACAATACGGAATTGCTAACCTTTTTTCAAAAAACCGGTGCGGTCCCGGAAGGGACCGCACCGGAGTCGGTTATGGTTATACTTACTTCGATCAGTTGCCGGGTTTCAGCGCTTTTGCCGCCATCGCGTAGCGATAAACCGCTGTCGCTGCGTTCACCGCCGTCGTGTTGTCCGAATAGTTCGTCATGATCGATCTCACGTAGGACAGCGGAGACACCGTCATGACGGATTCAACACCGTCGCTGCCGATCGCCTTGACCGTGTAGACACTGTCATACTCATGCGCCGCGATGTTTTTGATCGATACCATGTAGCGTCCGTCG
>JAFZIH010000080.1 GCA_017554455.1 Clostridia bacterium
CTATGGCGGTGTAACTCAGTTGGCCAGAGTAGTCGGTTCATACCCGACCTGTCATCCGTTCGAATCGGATCGCCGCTACCATGTCTCCAACGGACGTCAATGTGGAAACCACGTTGACGTCTGTTTTTTCTTGGTCGGAACAGACTTCGACGCGTTCGATCAACAGATGCACCGCGCGCTGATCCGGCGCGGCCTTGATTGCCTTCAGCCATTCGAGAATCGTGTTGGTCGAATACTCCTCCGGCGGCTCGGCGGTCTCGAGCGCTTCGATCTCCGCCTTGAGCGTTTTCAACCGACCATTCAGATCCTGGATGATTTCCGGCGCGAACGTCGCGGCGGACAGATTCTTCACCAGATTGTCGTACTCGGTCTGCTTGGATGCGATCTGCTTTTTCACGACCGCCGCATAGGTCTGTCGGCAATCCTTTTTATGATCGCGGTAGGTGCGCAGAAAATGCGCGATCTTCAGCTGCATGGCGTCGGACAGAAATTCCCTGAGATAATCCGTCACCGCCTTATTGACGATCTCCTCCCGCACCGTCGGCGCGCCGCAGGTGGAACTGCAGAAATAGTAGACGTACTTGCCGCCGTGGCGGTCTTTGGCACGGTGAATGTGCATTTTCGAGCCGCATTTTTGACAGTAGACCAGTCCGCTGCAGAGATACTCGTTTTGCTTTTTGCCGCATTGTTTTCGTTCGTCCATGATTTTTTGCACCTCATAGAATGTATTTTTGTCCACGATCGCCGGGATCGCCCCGTCGATTCGGATTGCGCCCTCGGTCTCCAGCCGCGTCTTGCGGTGTCGGCATCCTTCCACCGAGTACACATAGATGCCCGCGTACTTTTCGTTTCGCAGAATCTCATAGATCTGCGGGTACTTGATTTCCTTTCCGCTTCTGCCGCGGACGCCCGCTTCCTTCAGTTCCCGAATGACGCCTTTCTGCCCTTTGCGGTTCAAAGCTGCGTCAAACATCTTTCTCACATAGATCGCTTCCTCCGGCTCAATCTCCAGCTTCTGATCGACGACCCGATACCCGAAGGGGGCGGGGCCGCCGTTGTGCAGCCCCTTTAACGCGACCTCGCGATGTCCCTTTCGTACCTCTTTTGCAAGGTTCTTGCTGTAATACTCCGACAGCACCCACATCATCTGCTTGGCGAAATCGCCCTCGATGCTCGCTCCAAAGTTCTGCGCCACCGCGATGATCGGAATCTTTTCCTTTTCCATCATCTTGGACAGCCGGACGTGTTCTTCGAGTGACCGCGCAACGCGGTCATACTTGTGAATCAGCAGAACCTCGAACCGGTGCTGCTTGGCGTCTGCCAGCATCGCCTGATACTGTGCGCGCTGATCGGTCTTTTCCTCCGTGCCGGAGATCGCTTCGTCGGAATAGATGCGGTAGATGTCCATTCCGCTGTTGTTTGCGAACTCCGAGCAAGCCCGCACCTGCGCCTGTGTGCTCATTTCCGTCTGGTGGTCGGAACTGAACCGTGTGTAGATCGCCGCTTTCAAACGGCATCACCTCCTGTCTCTTTTGTGATTTGCTCCGGCAAGTCAATTCCGAATTTCCTTGCCAAAAACTCTGCCAAATCCTTCACCGTCAGCTCCGCGAATTCGAACGATCGCGTCATGCTGCCGCTTCTTTTATCTATCATGTATCGGGCGCGTACCGGCACCCGCAGGGTATCTGTACTGCAAACTTTCGTTTCTTTCATTCTTTCCGCTCCTTTTTGCATGGTCTGTCGTGCTGTGGGTTTCAAATGTCGTTGTGATATGTTCAGCGTTCATATTCCAAATTTTCCTTTCTGAGTTCGCGATCCTCCGTCAGATACGGCTTCAGCTTCCTCTCGATCTGCGGGCGTTCCACAAGAATCCGCTTGCAGAGATTCTGTTCGGTTTTAAGGGCGCGAAGATCGCAGTTTTTCCTTACGAGGTCAGCATACAGCGTATTCCGCTCAGTGTTGAGGATGTCGATGGAGTGGTTTTGTAAAATTTCATGTGCTTTTTTGAGCTTTTCCTGCTCCTCAACCGTCAGAGGGAACGCATCCGTATCCCGATCCGCGTACATTGCCACGAGCTGCAGCGCATCGTACAGCGGCTTTTGACGCTTCTTCTTGACGTTCAGAATCGTCCGCTCTTTCGTCAGCGCGGCGATCCTGCCGCCGATCGCGTCGATGCGATCTCTTAGCTGCGCCGCCGTTTCGATCCCGTTGTCCGTCAGATACTTCGCCTGCGCTTTCAGCTGTTCAAACCGCTTCAGCTCCTCCGGCGGAACGTAATACTGCGTTTTGACGCCGTCGTTGACCAGTCCGAGGATGTATGTCCATGCGAGGATCAGCGCGCGGATGCCCGTGATCTTTCCCCGCGGGACAACCACCCGCTGCTGCCGCGGCATGATGACCTCAAAGGTCGGATCGCGCATCGCGCGGTCGATGTATGCCGCAAGATCGTCCTCGGTCATGGATTGCCGCTTTTGCTTCACGCGGTACGAGCGTTCCCCGCCGTAGGGCAGGAAGGTTGGGTACTTGCTGCCGTGCCGGACTGTGTACCCGCGATCCTCCATCCGTGCGTAAAAGCTGCCGACGTCCATTGCCAACGAAAGGCATTCCTCCGCGTCCCGATCGAACAGCTCGCGCTGTGTTTTGACGCCGCATTTTTGCATGCGCCACTCGATGTACGTCAGCGCTTTCCGCTGCGGTTCGTCAACGGTCGAAACGCCGTACTCGCGGCAAAGCCGATCCGAAAGCGTCCGGATTTCGTTGAAATACGTTTGCGGGGACGAGTGGTATTTGGTTCCGTCCCGATCGGAAACCGAATTGAAAATGATGTGGTTGTGAATGTGGTGCCGGTCGGTGTGGGTGCCGACGATCACCTCGTAGCCGTCAAGGTGTTCCTCCGCAAAGCGATTTCCGATCTCGTGCGCCAGCTCCGGCGTGAGCTCGTCCGGTTTGAAGCTCTGGATCAGATGATACGCCTGCACGCCGTCGGTCTTGCCGTACCGGCGCTTGGTCTCCATCCATGTTTTTGCCGCCGTTTCCCGCTCGCATCCGATGCAGGAAACGAACACGCGCTCGCTCGTTTTCGCGGGATTGCAGACGTAATTTATCAGCCGGTCGAGCCGCATGTTTTTTGCAAGAATCTTCGTTATCGCCACTTTTGGATTTCCTCCTTGAGTGCGGTCATCAGCGCCGTTGTCCGGTCCCATTCGCTCTTTTCGAGAACGCCCGCGGCGTTCGCCCGATGCGCGATCTGGTTCAGATTGTTTCCGATCCGGTCGACGCTGCGCTGTAAGTCCCGAAGTTCCGGCGTTGGCTTTTCACGGATCTCTGTGCCCGTGATCAGCTTCCGTAAAAGCCGTGTGCTGCCGAGACCCGTGCGCCTGCACAGCGTTTTGAGTGCTTCATACTCGGCGTTGTTCAGCCGGGTACCGACGTGAATGTTTCTGGTTCTGTGTTCCATAAA
>JAFZIH010000081.1 GCA_017554455.1 Clostridia bacterium
AATGATTTGGCATCTGTTATGATCATATGCGCTCCTTCGCCGAGTGGCTCATTTGAGAATGTCTCGGCATAATTTAGCCGTACGGCTTAATTTGATCAATTTCATTATAATTTAGCCGTACGGCGAAGTCAAGTGTTCTTTTTAGGAACGATCGCCTCAGTATCATTTTTAACCCCTGTTTCTGCGCGATTCAATGACCCCCAGAACCAAATCGACACTATATGGACATATTTTCACGCAATGGACTATATAAACATAAAAGCAACGTGTTTTGGTTGCGATATAGATGGAGCGGCACGCCCGGTTTCGGTGTGCCGCTGTATGGTTTCGATTGTTCATCTGCAACCCTGATCAATGCCGTCCGTGACCGGATGACATGGTGCTGTTCGGGTTTGTAAAGTCCACGTTCAGCGCATCGGCAACCGCTTCGAGGATACCGTTCGAGGAGAACGTCGCGCCGGAAACCGTCTGCACGTTCAGGTTCTGATTCAGAAGGATCGCATCGATCACGCCGGACTGCGCACGGTTGAAATACTGTCCATCGTCCGCATAGCTTTCCACTGTGATGTCGGTGATGCGTCCGCCCTCGACCGTCACGGTCACCTGAGTCTGTCCGCGATAACCCGTACCCGTGCCGGTATACACGCCGTCCGAAAGCGTCAGCGGTTCGGAAGGTATCGTGCTCTGCGAATTGTTCTGCGTCGAATCGGTTTCACCGTTCTGTTCTTCACGATCCTGTTTACCGCCGTTGTTCTGCGGAAGGTTCTGTGCCGAACCGTCCGATCCGCCGCGCTTGCCGGTTTTGCCCGCGCCGTGCGAATGCCGCCCATTCTGCTGCTCGCCCGATTGGGAACCGCCGGGCTGTCCGTCCGGTGCACCGAGCGTGAATTCGCCGTGCGACTCCTGCTGCTGCGATTGCTGCTGCTCGACAACGGAGAGTTTCACATCGGAAAGCTGCAATGCATCCGCAACTGCTTCCATGATGCCGTAGGACGAGAATGTCGCGCCGGAAACCGCCGAAACGTTCGGCTGCTGTTCAGAAAGGATTGCTGCGATCACGCCGGACTTCGCCTTGTTGAAAAACTCTGCGTCGTCACGGGAGGAAAGGATTGTCACGTCGGTGATTCTCCCGTTCTGCACGGTCACCTGCGCGTCGATGGTCCCTCGGAATCCCGTACCCGAACCGGTATAGACGCCGTCGGCGTAGATGCCGGAGTTCTGCGCGTCAAGCGTGACCGAAAGGATCGAATCCTCCGCCTGTGCCGTGATTGCGGTTTCGGTCTGCTGCGTCGGCAGAATGCGCCCGACGCCGATCACGCCGCCCATGACGAGCGCGGCTGCCGTTCCGGCAACTGCGGGATGCGGATTTGCGACCAGTGCCTGCGGCGCGCAGACCTTCATGCAGCGCATACAGTCGATGCATTCGCCCGAGTTGACCGTATCGGCATTATGGACCGCAATGCCCATGGCGCAGGCACGGGTACACTGCGCACATCCCACGCACGCCGGTTCCTTGCGGCGGATCTTAAAGAGGCGCAGCCTGGAAAGCGGCGTAAACAGCGCACCGAGCGGGCAGAGATAGCGGCAGAAGAAGCGTTCGACAAAGAACGAAACGATCAGGATTGCGACAAGGATCGCAAATCCGACCGTCGGGATCGCCGCACCCATGACGCTGAGATTGCCCGAAACGAGCATGCCGAACACGCCCCACGGCGAGAACGTGCTGTCCACGGGCAGCTGCAGCACCCATACAAAAAGAATCAGCGCGAACAGCACAGCGTATTTTGCGAACTTCAGGGCGCGATCAAGCTTCTGTGGAATCGGCTTTTTGCGCCGGATCAGCTTGCGGGATAGGAACGCAAGCCCCTCCTGGATCGTGCCGAACGCGCAGAAGTATCCGCAGAAAAACCGTCCCCAAAGCGCCGTCACCAAAAGTACGACGCCGAGGATCAGCAGCGACGGCGCGGACGCGGAGAAAGAAAACGTGCCGGCGATCAGCGACGTCACAATGTCGCGGATCGCGTGGAAGACGGTCACAAACAGACCGGGAAACAGGATGAATGCGGCGATCTGGATAACATGCCGCAGGATTTGGGTCACGGAAAACCGTTTCTTGGATTCGTTCATAGTTGGCTCCTTTCTTATGCCGTGCAGAGGTCTTTGCGCAGAGAAAACATGTCTTTGAGCGTTTCGGTGATCAGCACCTCGCCCGTAATCGTTACGAAGATTGCGTCGATGTTTCGCTCTTTCAGGATCGGAAGTCCGCGCTCGACGCCGAGAACAAATATGCCGGTTGCAAGCGCGTCGAGCTCCGTCGCATTCGATCCGATCAGCGTCACCGATACAAGCCCGCTTTCCGAAGGGTATCCGGTACGCGGATCGAGGATGTGATGATACCGTCTGCCGCCGATCGCATAGAAGCGTTCGTACGAACCGCTGGTGACGATGCTGCGATTTGAGACCGTCAGCGTGCCGATCGGGTCGGATTGCGGTGCAAACGGATTGCGGACGCCGATCGAAACCGGCTGTCCGATCGCCGTAACGGTCCCGCCGAGATTCAGAAGCGCATCGCTTACGCCCTCCGAAAGAAGCATCGCCCGGAGCCGGTCCGCCGCAAAGCCCTTTGCGATGCCGCCGAAATCCACCGTCTGCCCGACAGCCGGAAGATATGCCTTCCGATCCGTTTCGTTCAGCATGATCGAACTCGCGTTGACACGTTTCTTTGCCGCTTGCAGCGCGGCCTTCTCCGGCGTCCTTCCCTGCTTCGCCGCTTCTCTCCAGAGCGAGGACAGTGCGCCGGACGTGACGTCAAACGCGCCGTCGGTCTGCTTGCAAAGTAACACGCTTGCCTTGAGCAACGCAAACGTATCGTCGTCCACAGACACCTCTGCGATCCCCGCGCTGCGGTTCAGTTTTGACAGCGTGCTGTCGTCCCGAAAGACCGACCACGCGCGATCCATCCGGAGCACTTCGCGTTTCATGCGCTCGGCAAGTTCGCTGTGGTTTTCGCCGTACAGCGTGATCGTATGTACCGTACCCATCGCGGGAAACGTTTTTTGCAGCGTCGTATGCATCGTCAGCTCCTTGTAACTCCTGTTTCTCTCTTTAGCATGCAGTTTAGCAGCGAATCCTTAAACAAGATTAAAATGAAAAAAGATTGCCGGAAATTTTCCGGCAATCATACAAAACGAGGTTTTTTGTCAAAGAACGAGATGATCTTCAAATCATTGATTCATAGACGCCTTTTGCGTCAAAGTGCCATTTCTGCCCAGCAGGAACGGGAATGCTTCGTTTGCGTACTCGATGAAAATCTCCCCTATAACCAAATCGGCACTGTATGAACATATTGTCACGCAATGGACTATATAAACAAAAAAGCAACGTGTTTTGGTTGCGATATGAAGGCAGCGGCACGCCGAAAACCGGTGTGCCGCTGTTTGGTTTAGGATTTATTCCGCAAGGTACGCGACGATGCTGTGCGCGGCAACGTTGCCTTCGCCGACAGCTTTCGTCAGCTGATAGGGTCTGCCCGTACAGTCCCCCGCCGCAAAGCAGCCGGGCTTGTTGGTCGCCATATTGCGATCGACCACGATGTCCGCACCGTTCAGGTCGATCCCTTTGATCAGGTTCGCGGGCGCGACTGCGGGACGCAGGATAAACACGCCGTCCACGTCGAGCATTGTGCCGTCAAGCAATTCGATACCGTTCGCCTTCTTTTCGCCGCAGATCGCTTTCAGCTTGCCCGGGTTGACAGTGATGTTTTCACGGGAGAGGTCGCAGTCGTACGGCGTAAACAGATACACCTTATCCGCGAGCTCAGCAAGATAGGTCACCTCGTGCTCAAAGTCCTTCGAGCCGCAGTAAACTGCGATCGTCTTGCCCTTGTAGAGAAAGCCGTCGCATGTCGCGCAGTAGCTGACGCCGTGGCCCAAGAGCTCCGCTTCGTTCGGAAAGCCCTTGCCGGAAACCGCGCCGGTAGCTAAAAGCACCGTTTTCGCGTCGTAGATATCGCTGCCGCCGAGCACCATGAAACCGCGTTTTGTGGCGGCGATGTTCGTCACCTGCCGCTCGGTGATTTCGAGTCCCATCGCTTCGATCTGCTCACGGTAGAGACGGTTCAGTTCCGGTCCCGTCACCATCGGCACGCCCGGGTAGTTTGCGATCTTCTCGCTCTTTTCCACTTTGGGCGAAAGCTTTTTCGAGCCGAACCAGATGATGCTCTTATTGTGCAGTTTGAGGGTCAGCGCCGCGGAAATCGCCGCGGGACCCGATCCGATGATCGCAACGTCGTATTTCATCTCAGCACTCCTTTGTCAGAATGGCTTTGTACTTCTCTGCAACAGTACGATCGATCGCGCCGGCAAGGAAGTTCGCGTAATGCTCGATCGCATAATCAAGCACGGTGTGTTCGGCTTCGACG
>JAFZIH010000082.1 GCA_017554455.1 Clostridia bacterium
AAATCGCCGATCGCCGACGCGGTGCCGAAAGCGGTCGCCGCCATGATCGGCATGATCCCGGAGGGATTGATCCTTCTGACCTCCGTCGCGCTGACGGTCGGCGTCGTCAAGCTCGGACGGCGCAAAACGCTCGTGCAGGAGCTGTTCGGCATCGAAACGCTCGCGCGTGCGGACGTGCTCTGCCTGGATAAGACGGGCACGCTGACGACCGGCGAGATGTCGTTCGACGGATTTGTTCCGCTTGACGCGGAGGAAGAGGAGCTTCGGGAAAAGACTGCGGCGTTTCTGTCGGCGTTTGAAGCGAGCTCCGGCACGCTGCAGGCGATCGCCGCGGCGATCGGAAGAAAACCGGCGCCTAAGACGGCGGTCCTGCCGTTCTCCTCGGCACGCAAAAAATCCGCAGCTTCGTTCCCGGACGGAAAAACGCTGATCCTCGGCGCGCCGTCGTTCGTCACGGAAAAACCGATCCCAAAAGTGCAGCAAGCGGCGGAGGAAGGGTATCGTGTATTGCTGCTTGCAGAGGCGGACGGGGAGATCCGCGGCGAAACGCTCCCTCCGGTCACACGGCTTCTGGGACTGGTACTGCTCAGGGAAACGCTTCGTCCGAGCGCAAAGGAAACGCTCGAATGGTTTGAGAGCGAGGGCGTTTCGGTACGCATTATGAGCGGCGATGATCCGCGCACCGTCGCTAAAGCCGCGCACGCGCTCGGGCTCAGAGACTGCGAAAAGTACGTGGATTGTGCGGAATTGACAGATGAGGAGCTTCGCGCTGCGGCAAAGGATAACGTGATCTTCGGGCGGCTCACGCCGGATAGGAAGCGGATACTGATACAAGCTTTGAAGGCGGAGGGACTTCACGTCGCCATGACCGGCGACGGCGTCAACGATATTCCGGCATTGAAGGCGGCGGACTGTTCCATTGCGGTGGCGGGCGGCGCGGAGGCGACCGAGCATGCCGCACAGATCGTTCTGCTGGACAAGGATTTCAATTCCCTGCCCGCCGTAGTCGCGGAGGGGCGCAGGGTCATCGGCAATATCACGCGGACCGCGTCGCTGTTTCTGCAGAAAACGCTGTACTCGTTCGTGCTCAGCTTGCTCAACATCCTGATCGCGCTGTTTCTGCCGCTGCACTATCCGTTCCAGCCGATCCATCTGACGCTGATCAGCATGCTGACGGTCGGCGCGCCGTCGTTTTTCCTCGCGCTGGAGCCGAGCAGCGAGCGCGCATCGGGACATTTTTTGAAACGCGTGCTGTTGAAAGCCGCGCCCGGCGCCGCCGGCGTGGTGTGCTGTGCACTGTCGGCAATGATCGCAAACTATTACGGCACGCCGGACGAGATCGCTTCCACGATGGCGGTGCTGTCGGCGGGGGTCATCGGGCTCGGCAACCTCATTCTGACCTGCCGTCCGTTCTCAAAGCTGCGTGTCGCGGTCTGTACGCTGATGAGCGTCGGGTTTGTCTGCGCGGTCGCGTTTCTGCCGAACGTGTTTGCGCTTAACGTATTTGAAATGACGGTGCGGCACTGGATCATGCTGTCCGCGATCACGGCGGCGGGCGTCGCTGTGCTGATCCTCGGGACGCTGCTCGTCACACCGGTGCTCAAAAAACTGGAATCATAACGGGAGGTTCATATGGCGTCATCAAAGGAGTTTTTGCAGTTTGTTTTAGAACAGCTTTCCGCGCTCGGGGACGTGTCGGTACGGCCCATGATGGGCGAATACGTGCTGTACTGCCATGACAGAGTCGTGGGCGGGATCTACGACGACCGGCTGCTGCTGAAGCCGACCGCGTCGGCGCTTGCACTGATGCCGGACGCGGAACGGGATATTCCGTATGACGGCGCAAAGGAGATGCTGGTCGCGGATGCGGACAACGCGGAACTGACCTGCCGCGTGGTCGAAGCGATCGCTTCGGATCTTCCCGCACCGAAGCCGAAGAAGGGAAAGAAAAGCAGATGAACAGCGAGAAGGAACAGCTTTGGGAATACACGGACACGGAGTGGCCTTTTACATACACCGACCACGACCGGCCGATCGTCCGCGCGATCGTGTTTGACGACGCGGGGTTCTTTTATTTCGTGCGCGTCCGCCGCGACGATCACTTCGGCAAAGCAACGCTGATCGAAACGTCCGGCGGCGGCGTGGAGCCGGGGGAGGACCTCATCGCAGCGATCCGACGGGAGCTCAAAGAGGAGCTAGGCGCGGACGTCGACGTGATCCGAAAGATCGGCGTTGTCAGCGATTACTATAATCTGATTCACCGGCACAACGTCAACAATTATTATTTGTGCAAAGTCCGCTCCTTCGGCGAAAAGCATCTGACCGAGGACGAGATCGACTGCTTCCATCTGTCCACCCTGCGCCTTTCCTACGAGGACGCCGTTTCCGAATACGAGCGCTGCGCCGATACGCCGCTCGGTCGTCTGCTCCGTCAACGCGAGCTGCCCGTGCTGCACCGCGCGAAAGCAATGCTGGACGATCTTTGCTGAAATTCGAACGGCTTTTCCGCAGCGGCGTTATCTGATCTGAGGGAAACGAATTATGCACTTTACAGATGCCAAGTCTCTGCTCAACCGCAATAACGGGATGAACCTCTATCGAGGGTGTACGCACGGCTGCGTTTACTGCGACAGCCGAAGCGCGTGTTACCAGTTTACACATGCGTTTGAGGATATCGAGGTCAAACAAAACGCGGCGGAGCTGCTTGAGGAGATATTGCGGAAGAAACGAAAAAAGATCGTGATCTCCACGGGCTCCATGAGCGATCCGTATCAGCCGTGCGAGAGGGAGCTGAAGCTTACACGGCAATGTCTGGAACTGATCGAAAAATACGGCTTCGGCGCTTCGGTCATCACGAAATCCGATCTTGTTTTGCGGGATATCGACATCTTCGACAGCATCAATCGCAAGGCAAAAAGCGTTTTGCAAATGACGCTGACGATCGCCGACGATCGGCTCAGCCGCATCCTCGAGCCGAACGTCTGCACGACTTCGCGGCGGTATGAGGTATTGAAGCAATTTCAGGAAAGAAACATTCCCGCCGTCGTCTGGATGACGCCGATCCTGCCGTTTCTCACCGATACGGAGGAGAATATGCGGACAATTCTCGAATACTGTTTTGACGCCGGTGTGAGGGGGATCATCCTTTGGAACGCGGGGTTGACGCTGCGCGACGGCGACCGGGAATACTACTATCGCGCGCTCGACCGGCATTTTCCCGGGCTGTCCGCCGAATACCGCAATAGATACGGCAACGCCTACGAAGTCAACAGTCCCGACGGCGAAAAGCTCATGCGGATATTCCATTCCGAGTGTGAAAAACACGGCATACTCCATGATCCCGACGCGTGTTTCCGCTATATCGCCGAGATCCCGGACCGGCAGAAGCAAATGTCGCTGTTTGATACGGATTGACAGTGTTCCGTCACAACGCCTACTTCATCCGGTTTGACAAGCTCTCACCGCCGAGAACGATCGCAACCCGTGTGCTTTTGAAACGGCTGTGATCATTTGTCGCCTGCCGGTTTACCAAAGCATGGCAGAAAACGAGTTTGATGAAGCTGTAAAAGAGATTCAGGAGGAGACAAAGATGTTCGGTGCAATCATCGGCGATATGGTTGGTTCCATTTACGAGTTTGACAATCACAGGAGCAAGGACTTCCCGTTTTTCAGCGGCGGATGCTATCCGAC
>JAFZIH010000083.1 GCA_017554455.1 Clostridia bacterium
GGGTTACGGCATTCCGGTGCTGATCGAACGCTCCAGCTATGAGGAGGATCCGCTCGGACGCATGGAGTGGATCAAGGTCTACGGCGCGCTGCTCGGCAAGGAAGACGAGGCAGCGGCGCTGTTTGACGCCGAGGTCGAAGCGGTCGAAGCGATCGGCGAGCAAAAAAAGACCGGAAAGACGGTCGCGTTCTTTTACGTGACCGGCGCCGGCGCCGTAAACGTGCGCACAAGCGGCGACTATGTGGTGAAGATGATCGAGACGGCGGGCGGAACGTACGTATTTTCCGACCTATCAAGCGGCAGCGCGCTGTCTACGGTCAATATGACGATGGAAAGTTTTTACGCCGGGGCAAAGGATGCGGACGTGCTGATCTACAACAGCACGATCGACGGCGAGATCGATTCGATGGACGAGCTTCTGGACAAAAGTCCGCTTTTCGCGGATTTCAAAGCGGTGAAAAGCGGCGACGTCTGGTGCACGGGGAAGAACCTGTTTCAGGAACCGATGGGGATCGGAACGCTGATCAACGATCTTTACCGGGTGCTGTCGGGCACGGAGGACGGATTGATCTATCTCCATAAAGTGACGGACGGAGGCAGAAAGTGATGGCCCAAAGCCGCAAAACCGAACATCGAACGGAGGGAACGAACCGCGCGCGGCTGTGTATCGGCTTTGCGCTGCTTCTTGCTGCACTTTTAGGCTTTGTATTCTGGAACATCGTCGCGGGGAGCACGCATCTTTCGATCCGCGAGGTGTTCGACGGGCTCGTGAATCCTCAAAGCAGTCAGCGGGCGATCGTGATGAACGTGCGCATGGTGCGGATCCTGCCCGCGATCCTTTTGGGCGGCGCGCTGGCGCTGTCCGGCTTTTTACTCCAAACCTTTTTCAACAATCCGATCGCAGGTCCATTTATTCTCGGCATTTCCTCCGGCGCAAAGCTGGTGCTGTCCGTCACCATGATCGGCTTTTTGAGCCGCGGGATCGCTTTGAACTCGGTGATGATGATCACGGCCTCCTTCGTCGGGGCGATGCTTGCAATGGGATTCGTGCTCGCGATCTCCGCAAAGGTGAAACGCATGTCCATGCTGATCATCTGCGGCGTGATGATCGGTTATATCTGTTCCGCGATCACGGAGTTCGTGATCCGTTTTGCCGATGATTCCAACATCGTCAAGCTCCATGACTGGGCACAGGGCAGCTTTGCCGCGATCAAGTGGGAGAACGTCGCGGTGATCGCGGCGGTCGTTTTGCCCGCGCTTGTTCTGACGTTTCTTTTGAGCAAGCCGATCGGCGCATATCAGCTCGGCGAGACGTATGCGCAGAATATGGGCGTCAATATCAGGGCGTTCCGCGCGGCGCTGATCCTGCTTTCCGGCGTGCTGTCCGCCTGCGTGACCGCGTTCGCCGGTCCGATCAGCTTTGTCGGCGTCGCGGTGCCGCACTTGATGCGGCGGCTGTTCAAAACCGCGAAACCGATCGTGATGATCCCGGCGTGCTTTTTAGGCGGCGCGGTATTCTGCCTTGCCTGCGATCTTATCGCGCGCACGGCATTTGCGCCGAACGAGCTTTCCATCAGTTCCGTCACAGCCGTGTTCGGTGCGCCGATCGTGATCCTCGTGATGCTCCGTCGGCAGAAGGAGGGCGGCAGATGAACGATACGTATTTCATTTCCGCTGAACATATGACCGTCGGCTACGACGGGAAACCGCTGATCGAGAACATTGAGATCGGCGTGCGCCGCGGCGAGATCCTGACGCTGATCGGTCCCAACGGCTCCGGCAAATCGACGATCCTGAAAAGCGTGATCAAACAGCTCAGATTGCTTGCCGGAACGGTCGTACTGGACGAGCAGGACATGGCGGGGCTAAAGGAGCGCGACGTTGCGAAAAAGCTTGCGATCGTTATGACCGACTGCATCCGTCCGGAACTCATGACCTGTTGGGACGTTGCGGCGACCGGACGCTACCCCTATACCGGAAGGCTCGGCATCCTTTCGGAGGAAGATAAGAGAATCGTTGACGCGGCAATGGCGACGGTGAGAGCGCAGGACTTTCAGGACGCGGATTTTTCACGCATCAGCGACGGACAGCGGCAGCGGATTCTGCTTGCCCGCGCGATCGCGCAGCAGCCGGAGGTCATCGTGCTCGACGAGCCGACCTCGTTCCTCGACGTCAGGCATAAGCTGGAGCTATTGGATATTCTGAAGCGCATGGTGCGTGAGCAGAACGTTGCCGTCATTGTGTCGCTGCACGAACTGGACCTTGCCGAGAAGATCTCGGACCGCGTCGTGTGCGTGGCGCATAATCGTATCGACCGCTGCGATACGCCGGAAGCCGTGTTCTCCGGGGATTATATCAAACAATTGTACGGGATCGAGCGCGGAACCTTCCATGCGGCGTTCGGTTCGTTGGAAATGGCGCGCGTCGAAGGCGAGCCGAAGGTGTTCGTCATCGGCGGCGGCGGCAGCGGCATTCCGGTCTATCGGTTTTTACAGCGTGCAAACGTGCCGTTTGCGGCGGGCGTTATCCAGCAGAACGACGTGGAGTATCCCGTGGCAAACGCGCTTGCGGCGGAGCTCGTTTCCGTTCCCGCGTTTGCCGTAATCGACGACGAAGCGATCGAACGGGCAAAGCAACAGATCGACCTCTGCAAAGCGGTAGTGACGACGGTTGAGATCGGTGAAACAAACCGCGCGAATGAACAGCTGATCGCGTATGCTTTGGACAAGCGTATGGACACGGAATCGCTGTTCGACGCGGTGCGGGAGGGACGGCTATGAATCTGTTCACGCTGACCTGGCTGTCTGTGCTCGCGGGATTTCTGATCGACTGCGTGCTCGGCGATCCGCATTGGATTCCTCATCCGGTGGTTCTGATCGGCAAGCTGATCTCGGCCATGGAGCGCAGCTTACGCAAACGCATGCCGAACCGCCTGCGCGCGGCGGGCACGATCCTCGCGATCTGCGTTCCGCTCTTTACCGCGCTTGTCGTTTTCGGTATTCTGTTCGGCTGCCGGATGCTGCATCCGTGGGTCTATTTCGGCGTGAGCACCGTTCTTTGCTGGCAGGCGCTTGCGGCGCGCTGCCTTCAAAAGGAAGCGTATAAGGTCATAAAAGCGCTCGAAACGGAAGGGCTCGAAGCAGGCCGCAGACAGGTCGGCATGCTGGTCGGGCGTGATACGGAGCATCTTTCGGAAGAACAGGTTTTGAAGGCGACCGTGGAGACCGTGGCGGAGAACACGTCGGACGGCGTGATTGCGCCGATGCTGTATCTGATGCTGTTCGGCGCGGTCGGCGGATTCTTCTATAAGGCGATCAATACGATGGATTCGATGGTCGGCTATAAGAACGAGAAATATATCGATTTCGGGCGCGCGGCGGCAAGGTTGGACGACGTGGCAAACTGGATTCCCGCGCGGATGAGTGCGGTCGGCATGATCGCGGCGGCATGGTTTACGGGACTTGACGCAAAGAACGCGTTCCGTATTTGGAAGCGAGACCGCAGAAACCACGCAAGCCCGAACTCCGCGCAGACCGAGTCCGTCTGCGCAGGGGCGCTGCACGTGCAGCTCGCCGGCCCCGCAAGCTATTTCGGCAAGCTTGTCGAAAAGCCCACCATCGGCGACGCGGATCGCACGATCGAACGCGCCGACGTCAGCCGCAGCTGCCGACTCCTGTACGGCACGAGCATTCTTTGGCTTGTCGTGCTGGAAGCGATCGCGCTTTCGGGAGGGTTTCTCTTATGATCGCAAACGGAACATACGTTCACGGCGGAGACGTCTATCAAAACCGCGTAGCGCTCGATTTTTCGGCAAACGTCAATCCGCTCGGCACGCCCGAACCCGTCAAGGCGGCGATCCGCCAAGCGGCAGAAGAGCTTGACCGTTATCCGGATCCATACTGCACAGCGCTTCGCAAAGCGCTTTCCGAACGGCTCGGCGTTTCGCCGGAGGCGATCGTGTGCGGCAACGGCGGCGCGGAGCTGATCTATCAGATTGCGGCAGCGCTGAAACCGAAACGGACGCTGTTGCCTGTTCCGTCCTTTGCCGATTACGAGGCGGCGCTTGCGGCGGTCGGCTGCGAGCCGACGTTTGTTCCGCTGCGCCGTGAAACCGGCTTTGCGTTGGACGACTCGATCCTCGATGCGATCACGGAAAGCGTCGATCTTCTCATGCTGTGCAGTCCCAACAATCCCACGGGACGCAGCATTGAACCGAAGCTTTTAAGAAGGATCCTCGATCGCTGCCGCGAGACGGGGACGTGGCTCTTTCTGGACGAAAGCTTTTACGGGCTCACCGATGCGGACAAGCAGGATTCGCTGATCCCCGAGCTTTTTGACGACGATCGGGTCCTGATTCTCCGTGCGTTTACAAAAACGTACGGCATGGCGGGCGTGCGGCTGGGCTGCTGTATCACAAAGAATCGTGCGATGACGGCGTCGCTCACTGCGCTTTCGCAGCCGTGGAATGTTTCGACCGTCGCGCAGGCGGCGGGAGTTGCAGCGCTTACCTGTGACGAATGGGTACAAAAGACGCGTACGCTGATCGCCGCGGAAAAGGCGTACCTGATCCGCGCATTACAAAAACTCGGTGTGAACGTTCTGTACGGCGACGCGAACTATCTGCTGCTTTCGGGCGTGCCGACACTGTATGAAGCGCTGCTTCAAAATGGGATTCTGGTGCGCGACTGCGTAAACTATCGCGGATTGGAGAAGGGCGACGTGCGTATCGCGATTCGTACGCACGCGGAAAACGAAGCGCTGATCGCGGCGATTGCGGAGGTATCGGATGCACGAAACGGGAATTGAATCGCACTTTGCTCTCATCGACGGCAAAAAACTGCGCTTTGGGTATACCACCGGCACCTGCGCTGCGGCGGCGGCAAAGGCGGCGACGCTGCTGCTTTTAACCGGGACTGCGCCGGAAACGGTAACTATTGACACGCCGAAGGGGATCACGCTCGATCTTGCGGTGTTGGAACCGACCGTTTCGAACGGCACGGCGACATGCGCGATCCAAAAGGACTCCGGCGACGATCCGGACGTGACGAACGGCGTGCTGGTCTATGCGGCGGTTTCGACGTCGAATCAGCCGGGCGTTTCGATCGACGGCGGCGTCGGCGTCGGACGGGTCACGAAGCCCGGACTCAAGCAGGCGATCGGTGAGGCGGCGATCAATCCGGTCCCGCGTGAGATGATCCGCCGCGCGGTCGAAGAAGCCGCTTTAGGATGCAATTGCGTAAAAGGACTGTCGGTCGTGATCTCGATCCCGGCGGGCGTCGCGCTTGCCCAAAAGACGTTTAATCCGCGGCTCGGCATCGAGGGCGGCATCTCGATCCTCGGGACGAGCGGCATCGTCGAACCGATGAGCGAAGACGCGCTCAAAGACAGTATCGCACTTGAAATCCGACAAAGAAAGGCGCTCGGCGATACGCGTCTTGTGCTCACCCCGGGCAACTACGGCGCGGATTTTCTGAAGGAACGGTACGGGATCCCGGACGATCGTATCGTCAAATGCTCGAACTACGTCGGCGACGCGCTGAAAGCGGCGATCGATGCAGGTTTTTCCGAAGTACTGCTTGTCGGTCATATCGGCAAATTCGTAAAGCTTTCCGGCGGGATCTTCAACACACATTCGCGGCTCGGCGATCACCGCGCGGAGCTGATGGCGGAAGCGGCAAAGGCGGCGGGCGCGGGCGAGGCGACGCAAAGAGCAATGTTCGACTGCGTCACCACCGACGAGATGCTGCGCATTTTAGGGGAAAACGGACTGCTTTCCGGGACGATGGACACGCTGAAAACGCGGATCGACGCAGCGCTTGCGGAACGGTTCCCAAAGCTTCAGATCGGTGTGATCGTCTTTACAACGGGAAATACGGAGCTGTTTCGGAATGAAACGGCGCAAACCTGGACGGAGGAAGAACTATGATCCATTTTGTGGGCGCGGGCTGCGGTGCAGCCGATCTGATTACGGTGCGCGGACAGCGTTTGTTATCAGAAGCAGACGTGATCATCTACGCGGGCTCTTTGGTGA
>JAFZIH010000001.1 GCA_017554455.1 Clostridia bacterium
GATCCGCATCACACAGCCGAAGCCGTCGAAGCCGTCAAAACCGAAGGAACCGACGAAGCCGAAAACGCCGTCAAAGCCGTCGACGCCGAAAACGCCGGGACCCGTATCCTCGGGCGGCAGCGGCAGCAGCGGCAGCGGTTTATCCGCGGGCGTTCCGACGCCCGACATCCCCTCGTTTGAATCCCTGTTTCAGGAGATGCTGAAGCATTATCTGCCTGAAACGATCGAGTTCACACCGATCGACGAGAGCGTGCTGTCCGAAACCATCCGAAACTGGCTGCGTCCCGCATACGAACAGGCGATCGAGAAGCGCCGCCTTGAGACGGAGCATGTCAACGCCGAGCTCGACGCGGACGCATGGTCGCGCGGAATGGGGCAGAGCACCTACCTCTCGGATGTCAAGGAGCGCCAGTATCGCGGGGAATCGCGCGACATCAGCGCGCTCGAAAGCGACTATGCTTCCGAGCTCGCAGGACATCTGTACGACGCGGTGAAAGAGCAGCAGGAAAAGAAGATCGAGGTGGACAAATTCAACGCCGAGCAGATCAATCGCTCTCGCGAGCAGGCGACAAGCGCTGCGCAGGCGCTGTACCGCGCGCTGCTTTCCGCCGCCGACACGAGCAGCGGGGGACGCGCGTCCGCAGGCAGAAGCGCGTCCGCAGGCGGAAGCACATCGGAGGACAGCGGCGCCTCGATGGTTTCGCTGCTGCTCAAAAACAGCGGGAACACCCCGAAATCGGACTACCGCACGATCGCCAACCTCGTCGCGCGGATGTCCCCGCAGGAGCGCAGGCGCCTGTATGACCGGAACGACACGAAGTATCTGGCGCTGCGCAGCGAGATCCTTTGGAGTCTCGGCGGGAACGAATACGCAAAGCTTATGCAGCAGTTCCCCGGCGCGTAAGTATCCAAAAAAACAAAAAAGCCGCTGAAAAGCGGCTTTTCATGTACTTATTTTATTCCTTTTTTTCTTCGGGCTCGATCACGACGTCTTCTTTCGGCGGCTCCGGCTTTTCGTCGTCCTTATCCGCCCAGTCCGAAACGACTTTCGCGCCGGCTTTCACCGTCTGGACGATGGTCTTTCCCAGATCCTTGCCGAGCGTTCCGAACTCACCGCCGACCTTTCCCCAGCTTTCCTTCAATGTCGACATACGCAGATACCTCCTTTTTTCTTCAGTATACCACAAATTCCCGGATTGGCAAGCAAAACCAATGTGTCATTATTGTGTCTTTTTTTCTCAGTCCCAAATTCTGTACGCCATCAGGAAGTGCTCCTTCCAGTAGGTGCTCGAAAGCACGCCGTCCGTGATGCGTACCTTGCCCTTGGAGGACGATGCGTCGATCATTCTGCCGCCGCCGAGATAGATGCCGACATGACCGGAACTCATCGACTTGCCCTTGAACACGAGCACGTCGCCGCGTCGGAGATTGCTCATCGACTTGATGCGCTTGTATTTTGTGCAGCTGCGCCACGTGATGCTCGTCATATAGCTCTGCTTGACGCCCGCCTTGTTGAGACACCAGTACACGAAGCCGGAGCAGTCGAATTTGTCGGGTCCCTTCGCGCCGCGGACATATTTGCAGCCGAGACGGGATTCGGCGATGTCGATGAACGCTTCGATGCCCTCTCCGTAGTCGATCGTGCTGCCGCTTTCGCCGCTGTCGCCGTCGTTCGGCGTGGCGGTCGGTTTCTGCGTCGGCTTCTGCGTGGGCTTTGCCGTCGTGCCGGGCTTCGGCGTGGCGGTCTGCTTTTTCGTCGGCTTCGGCGTCGCGGGCTTCGGCGTCGCGGGCGCCTTTTTCGCGTCCTCCGTAAGCAGCAGCTGCATCGTCTCAAACCCGACGGTGCCGTCGTTTTTAAGGCCGTTGCGCTTTTGGAACGACTTGACCGCCGCCTGCGTCTTTTCGCCGTAATAGCCGGAGATCTGCGAATCGGCAAGATACCCGAAGTGCGCGAGCCGCTTCTGGATGCGTTCCACGTCCGCGCCCTCCGTGCCGACGGTGAAGGCGAACGGTTCCGCGTCGCCGCTGTTTAAGAGGTCCACGGTGCTTTTCGTGATACAGCCGTCCACGACGAGACCGTTCTCCTCCTGAAAGCGCCGGACTGCGTTCTGCGTCTGCTTGCCGAACACGCCGTCCGGCAGATAGGTGAGGTAGCCGAGCGCGAACAGCGCTTTCTGATACGTTTCGATCGCCGGGTCCTTTTCGCCGATCGCATAGAAATTGCCGACGGTGTTTTCGCCGAGTAGGACTTCGAACACCTCGTTGTCGACGATGACGTCATCAGAAAGGTTGTTCTTCTGCCGGAACCGCCGTACCGCCGCTTCGGTCTGCTCGTCGTATTCGCCGAACGGCGTGCCGTCGAGATAGCCGAGCTCGATCAGGCGTTCCTTGACGATCTCCACGTTGTCGCCGGACGAACCCTTTACCATCGCGTAGGTTTTCGCATCGTCACTGAACAGCTTCTCAAAGGTTGCGGCGTCGCAAAGACCGTTCGCGTGGATGCCGTTGCGCACCTGAAACGCGCGAATCGCGTCCGCCGTACCTTCGGAATACTCGTCGTCGGGCTGCTCGGAATCGAGGTAGTCGAGCTCCATCAGCCGGATCTGGACGTCCAGAACGATCGGCTCTTCGTCGCCGGGCAAAAGGGTATCGCCGTTTAAGGGATGGCGAGAGGGCGTCGGCGTCGGTGAAGGCGTCGGGGTGGGCGAGGGCGTCGGCGTGGGCGCAAAGGACGGCTCCGGCGTCAAAAGCGCCGGATCGGGCGTGACTTTCACCTGCTCGGGGGTCGGCGGCTCCTCATAGACCACCGCGTCCGCCGGGATCTCCGCCTCCGGAACGTGCGAGCCCGCCGTCGCCGCGCAGCCGATCAAAAGCGCGGCAAGCGCACCGAAAACAAACCATGTGAAGCGCGGGCGTTTCGGCTTTGTTCCGTTCGGTTCCATCGGCGGCCTCCTTTGCCTAAAATTTCGGATACTGTCAGTATAGCGCGGGAATGCAAGCAAAGTGTGCCGTATTTATGAACAAAAAGCGAAAAAAAGTAAAAACCCGGCAAAAACCGGGTGGTAAATTTTGGTATCAGCCGTGCAGAAGCACATTTTTGAAATAGGTGTGGAGCCCTTCGACGGTCTCTTTTAGATCGGAGGGCTTTTTTGCGCTGCCCTGCGCAAGCGTGCCGCGTCCGCCGCCGCTGCCGGAAAGAGCCGTGTTGACCGCCGCAATGAGCATGCCCATATCGGCTTTGATCCCGTTCGATGCAAGCAGATAGAACACGCGGTCGCCCACGCCGGAAAACAGCACGGTGAGCGCCCGATCCGTCATTGTCGCGCCCGCCAGCGGACGGAGCCGCTTTGCGTCCACGCTTTCGAGCGTCTTTACGATCAGCTTCGTGCCCTTCAGGTCCTCGGCTTCGGCGATCAGCGATTTTGCGAGGTATTCGTCCAGCGCGGCGTACGCCTGTCTGAGTTCGCGCTTCGTATTGGAAAGCTCCTCGGCTTGCTTCTGTACAGCCGCTTCCGCCTGCTCGCGCGAAGTCGAAAAGCGCAGCGCGATCGCCGAAACCGTGTCCTGCATCTGTTGCGCGTGACGGAGCGCGCGCATGCCGCACAGGAACGTGCAGCGTGTGCCGCCCTTGTACGGGATCGCCTCGACGATCTTCAATTGCCCGATCTCGCCGGTTTTTCTGACATGCGGCGCGCAGCAGGTGCAGGCGTCGCTGCCCTCGATCGTCACGATGCGGATCGGCGCGGTCAAGCCCTCCGCGTGCTTGCGGAGCGGAATGCCCTTGAGGTCTTCCTCGGTCTCGTAGATCGTCGCCGTCACCGCCGCGTTTTCGGCGGCAAGGCGGTTTGCCAAGATTTCGATCTCCGTGATGCCCTCGTGTCCGACGGGCTTGTCAAGGTCGAGCGTCGCGTAGGTCAACGCGCAGTGAAAGCCGACGTTCTGCGCGCCGAACAAGTGCCACGCGCAGTAGGAGAGCAGATGCTCGCCGGTGTGCTGCTGCATGATATCGAAGCGGCGGGCAAAGTCCAGTTCGCCGTGCACCGCGGTGCCGACGGGGAGTTCACGGTCGCAGAAGTGCAACAGCCGTTCGCCCTGCTCGTTTACGTCCAGCACCTTTGCGCTGCCGAGCGTTCCGACGTCGCAGGGCTGACCGCCCTTGTTCGGAAAGAACGCGCTGCGGTCAAGTTCGACGAGATATCCGTCTTTGTACGGTTCGCAGCCGGTGACGACCGCGTCGAACGCGGAAAGCATGCTGTCAAGAAGATAAAGCCGTTCGGTCATGCAAGGATCCCTCCGAAGAACGTGAGATACAGAAATACGGTGAGCAGCGAGAGCACGGTCGTGACCGCGATGAGCTCGCCGGAAAGCTTCACGTCGCCGCCGAGCTCACTTGCCATCGGCAGACAGGACATGGCGGTCGGGCTTGCGAACACGATGAAGATGGAAGCCAGTTCCGCGCCGCGAATCCCGCCGAGAACGTACGCGAGCGCGCAGACTGCGACGGGGAATACGATCAGCTTGACCGCGCTGACAACCGTGACGAGCTTCCAGTTCTCCCTGAGCGACTTGAACGACAGCACGCCGCCGAGGACCAGAAAGCCGAGAGGCGTGCACATGTGCTTGAAGTATTCGATCGGTTTCAGAATGACGTAGGGAAGCTCGATTCCCGTAAACCGCACCAGAAACGCCAGCGCCGCCGCCCACAGGATCGGGTTTTTGAGAAGGTTCAGAAGCACCTTGCCGATCTTGATCTTTCCGCCGCGGTTCAGCTCGTAGCAGAGCACGCCGGTGAGCCCGAACAGCGACGCGGAGACGACGAGCGTAAACGCCATCGTGCCGGTGTTGCCCTCGCCCAGAAGCGCGCTCGCCACCGCGAGCCCGAAGATGCCGTCGTTGCTTCTGTACGCCGCCTGTGCGAGTGTGCCGCGCTTTGCGGGATCCTTTGTGAGCAGAAACGCGAGCAGCATGGAGAGCGCGAACGCGGCAAGGATGCTTCCCGCGACCCACAGCGCGTACTGCCATCTTGCGGGCGTACGGTCGGTCACGACGCTGTAAAAGACGAGCGTCGGGATGCCGACGTAGTACACGATGCGGTTGATGACGCGGAACGCGTCCTCGGAGACGAGACCGACCCGCCGGATGAGCATGCCGGTCGCCATCATCAGGACGAGCGGCATGACAATGTTGAATGAAGTCCAGAACTGTTCCATATACGGTATTGTACCGCATCCGCATTCGATTTGCAAGGCGCGCACGCATATCGGAAAGGTTAAATTTCGAAAACGCTTGCGTGCGGAGAGCAAACATAGTATACTATATATTCGAAAGAACAGGATCCACGGAGGGAGGTTCGGATATGATACGGAACGGAAGACGAACGCTTGCGGCGCTGCTGGCGCTTATCATGGTGCTTGTGCTGCTGCCGACAGTTTCGGCAAAGGCGGACGGCGAAATCGAAATCTCAAACTACGAACAACTGAAGGCCTTTGCCGCGCGGGTCAACGCGCGCGAAACGGGCTTGAACGCCAAGCTCACGGCGGATATCACCTGCACGGACAAGACATGGACGCCGATCGGCACAAACAATTGGTACTATAGAGGCACGTTCAACGGGCAGGGGTATAAGATCATCGGTCTCAGCAACGCCGACGTCGACTATTCCGGACTGAGTGATGATTTCGTGTATATCGGTCTGTTCGGAAGATCCGGCGGTACAGTGGAGAACGTCGTGCTCGAGGACTGCGATCTCTCGTTCGCTTCCGATGCGGATGGGCGCGTCTACATGGGCGCAGCCGTCGGCTGGAACGGCGGCACGGTGGAAGGCTGCAGCAGTTCAGGAACTCTGTCTGCAGCGCTGACAAACATTTCTGTCACCGCAGGCATCGGCGGCGTCGTCGGCTATAACAAAAATACCGTAAAGACCTGTACGAACAGCGGCGCGGTTTCCGTCTCCGGCAACATCCCTTCCATCTATGTCGGCGGCGTCGTCGGATACAGCGGAGGCGCTGAACAGTACTGTGCAAACACCGGCGCGGTCACCGGCGCGGGACGTGTCACGGTCGGCGGCGTCGTCGGATACTGCAACTCCGTCAAGAACTGCTTTAATACCGGTGCGGTCTCCGGCTACGATGCAGCCGGCGGAATTGTCGGCTTTACCACCTACGGAACCGTTGAAAACTGCCTGAACGTCGGCACGGTCACCGGCGACTCTCATACCGGCGGCGTCATCGGGCAAAACAACTACGGCACCGTAAAGACCTGCCTTTCCGTCGGCGCGGTTTCCGGCAGCGGCAGATACATTGGCGGCGTCGTCGGCATGTGTCCGAACAACGCCTCCGTGACCTCGTATGTCGAAAACTGCTATTATCTCAATACGGCGGCATCCGCGGCGATCGGAGCTGTCGGCACCGCCACCGTAACGAATGTTGCCGCGCTGACCGCGGAGCAGCTGAAATCGCTCAGTAACTGCGTCGGGTTCAGCACCGACACATGGTACGAAGGGCTTTCGTATCCGGTGCTCAAGGACTTCTCCGCAGAGATTCATCTGTACGCGAACAGCGACGAGGACCTTGTGCTGCAGCACTTCATCTGCGCATACGTGCCGACGGCATTCGCAAATCCGTTCACCTATGCGGATCACGAATTCACCGGCTGGAACACGAATGCGGACGGCGACGGCGATCCGTATGACGAAACCCATGAATTCACGCTGCTGCCCGGCGAAATCCTGACGCTGTACGCGCAGTGGAGAGTTGCTGCGTTCACGATCACGTTCCAGAACGAGGACGGCTCGGAGCTTAGTAAAGGACTTGTCAACGTCAACGAAACGCCGGTCTATACCGGCAACACCCCGACCAAGGCGCCGACGGTCGAGCATCTCTATACCTTTGCGGGATGGAAGGACGCGGACGGCGTCGTCTATACCGACGCGCTCCCCGCGGTCACCGGCGAGGCGACCTACATCGCGGTCTATACGGAAAGCGACCGCGTCTATACCGGACCGGTCTGGGCATGGGACGGCTACGAATCCGCGACCGCGACCTTTACCGCAACGGACGACACGACCTTTACGCAGGTATTGACGGCGACGGGCGACGCGATTACGAACGCCGTCACAACGCAGCCGACCTGCACCGAACCCGGCGAACGCACCTATACGGCAAAGGTGTCGTTCCTCGGCAAAGTCTACACGAACGACAAGACCGAGCCGATCGACGCAACCGGACACGACTGGGGCGAACCGACCTATGAGTGGACGGAGATCCCCGGCGGCTATGTCTGCACGGCAACGCGCGTATGCAACAACAACGCAGAGGATATCGAGACCGAAACGGTCGGTTCGACCTATGCGGTGATCACGGAGCCGGACCTCAAGCAGAACGGGCTCGGACGTTACACCTCCGCGGCATTTGAAAACGAAGCGTTTGCGGTGCAGACCAAGGATGTCGTGATCCCGATGCTGGCGCTCGGACTGTACGGCGAGGACGTGAACGCGTTCGACGTTGCCGAATACACCGAGGACGGCACGCTCTACCGCTATGACGTGAAATTCAAAAGCGACGCGGGGGCGCTGCCGATCGTGAGCATGCAGGCGTTCATCGGCTATGACGCCGACGCGCTGACGCTTGTCGAGGCGAAGACGGAGCTTCCGGGCAGCGTGACGACGCATGACGAAAACGGCGTGTTCTCGTTCGCGTGGGCAAACGACGAGGGCGTTGATATGGAAAGCGGCGCGGTCGTCGTGTCCCTGTACTTTAAGCTCGACGGGACCGTAGGGGACGGCGACGTGCTCCTGTTCCCGTTCACGGACGGCGACTTCCAAAACACCGCGGCGTATCTCGAAGACGGCGCCGTGACCGAAGCGGCGGCGTTCGAGACCGAGGACGGCAGCATCGCCTTTGCGGTTCCCGAACTCACGATCGCGGGCGAGGACGTGCTTTCCGGTGACGTTTACGTCATTGAGGACGGCAAGGTTCTGTATCGCTATGACGTGCGTGCGAAGGATCTGCCCGCGGCGGGGCTGATGATCAACAGCGCGCAGATCTTCCTCGGATTCGATCACGATATCCTTGCAGTTGCGAAGACCGAGGGCGTCGTCGACTGGACGACAAGCGACGACGGCAGCACGTTTATGGCGAGCTGGGCAAGCGATACGGAAGCGGAACTCAAAGAGAACGATATCGTGCTGACGCTGTGGTTTACTAAGATCGGCCCGGCGCCGGAGGACGGCGTGGTCCCGATCATCTTTACCGTGAATCCGCTCGGCTTTGAAAGCGCGGTTTCGATCACCTTTGCGGGCGCGGTCACGGAGCTCGAAGCGAACACGGTCGACGGCAGCATCACGTTTGAAAAGGTTCTGTACGGCGACGCGAACTGCGACGGACAAGTGACGGCGGCGGACGCGGCGCTGATCCTCCGCGCAATTGTCGGGCTCTCCGAGCTTTCTCCGCGCGGCGTACTGAACGCGGACGCGGACGGCGATCTGGAGGTCACGGCGGAAGACGCGGCAGCGATCCTGCGCTACGTGGTCGGGCTCATCGAAGGTCTGCCCGCGTAAGAACCGCAACAAAACATGAAAAAAGCTCCCGGAAAATCCGGGAGCTTTTTTGCTTTGGTTCAGCCGAGCTTTGCGGAAAGATCGCGGAGCGCGTCGGTCAGCGCTTCCTCGAAGGTCGGATGCGGACGCATTGCCATGAGAAGATCGTCCGGGGTGAGCCCGTTTGCGATCGCAAGACCGAGCTCGCCGATCATGTCACTTACATTTGTTCCCATCATCTGCACGCCGAGGATCTTTTTCGTTTCCGCGTGCGCGAGCACCTTCATAAAGCCGCGGTCGCCGTTCACGATGACGGTTCTGCCGTTAGAGAACATCGTTACCTTGCCGACCTTCACGGGGATCTCCGCGTCCTTTGCTTCCTGCTCGGTCAAGCCGACGGACGCGATCTCCGGGCGGGTGTAGACGCAGCTCGGTACGATCGAAAGATCGACGCCGCTGCTGTTTCCCGCGATCTCGTTGACCGCATAAAGCCCCTGCGCCGTCGCAACGTGCGCAAGCTGGATCTTCGCGGAGACGTCGCCGATCGCGTACACGCCCTCCATCGAGGTCTCGAACTTCTCGTTGACCTTGATGCGGCGGCCTTCCATCTCGAGCGCGACCCCCTCGCCGAACAGCCCGTCGGTGTAGGGACGTCTTCCGATCGCGCAGAGCACGACCTCGGCTTCCGCGCTTGCGGGCGTACCTTTCTGCTCAAAGTTCACGGAAAGACCGGTTTCGGTCTTCGTGACCGACTTGACCATCGCGCCGGTCGCGATTTTCACGCCGCGCTTTTTCATGATCATGGAAAGGTTCTGTCCAAGCTCCTTGTCAAGAAGCGGCAGCAGCCGGTCAAGCCCTTCGACCACGGTCACGTCGACGCCGAGATCGTTGAAGAACGTCGCAAATTCCATGCCGATCACGCCGCCGCCGATGATGACGATGGATTTGAACGGCGCAACGCCCGAAAGAAGCTCGTCCGAGGTCAGAACGCCGGGAAGGTCGAGACCCGGGATCGGGGGACGCGCGGGCACGGAGCCCGTCGCGAGCAGGATGTTCTCCGCGGTACAGACCGCGTCGCCGACTTTTACGGTGTGCGGCGCGGTGAGCGTGCCTGTTCCTGCAATCACAGTGACTTTTGCGCTTTTCAACAGTCCTTCCACGCCGCCGCGCAGCTTTTCGACGACCTGCTGCTTATAGGCATAGATCGCATTGAGGTCGAACGCGGGCTCGCAGACGACGCCGAGCGCCGCGCCGTTTTTTGCTTCCTCATAGACCGAGGAGGCGTGCAGCAGCGCCTTGGTCGGGATGCAGCCGCGATTCAGGCAGGTGCCGCCGACAAAGTCCTTTTCGATGAGCGCGGTTTTCAAACCGAGCTTTGCGGCATGCAGCGCCGCTTCGTATCCGCCGGGGCCGCCGCCCACGACGATCAGATCAAAATCGTACATATCAAATCTCCTTTGATGCAGCGTGTTATGGATTCTGTTTCCGGATCATTTCGATCGCTTCGTCCATGGAAACGCAATCGGCGAACAGGTCCGGCCAGACCTCGTTCATATAATAGTTATAGGTCGTTTCGCCGGTCATGTAATCATTGTCGAACGTGGAATTGGTTCCCTCGGGAATGATCACGTGATAACCGCGCTCGAAGGCGGATTTCACGGTCGCGTCGATGCAGAAATTCGTCTGCAGCCCTATGATCATCAGGTCTTCGTCCTTTGCGGCCTCGAGATACGCGGTGAAATCTTTGTTTCCGAACGCGCTGTTGATGGTCTTGACAAACGCCTTCTCGCCCGCGGCAGGCGCGACTTCATCGGCGATCTCAAACGCCTCACGGCCGACGGTAAACCCGGTATCGGCGCCGGCGTCGTGCTGCACATAGATAACTTCGACGCGGTTCTCTCTGGCCTCCCGAATGAGCTTCGGAATGTTCTCAAGAAGACCGGTGAAATTGTACAGCTCATCGTCCATCAGCGCTTTCTGCATGTCAATTACGATCAGTTTCATTGGAAACTCCTTTCATAGGTTCGAATTTGGTTAAAGCACGGAAGCGATCAGCCCGAGCAGATCCGCCTGCCGGTCCGGTTCGACGCCGGATCTGTTGAGTGCCTGTTCGATCGCGTCACTTTGGAGAGGACAGCCGATCAAAGCTGCTTTGAACTTGTCCGCCAGTCCTTCGTCCATGGCGTCGGTGTAGACTTTGGCATCGGTAATCACGCCGCGATCCGCGCGGATCTGCAGCTCAACGCCGCCCCACGGAAAGCGCGATTCACAGCGGAACGTGAACGGAAGCTTTTGCCCATAGAGCCACGCGTCGCTCGCGTAATGCGCCGTGAGTTCCGTGACGCGCAGTTCGTCGATGACGGGCGGCGCGGATACCGGCAGCCCGTAAACGTCCGAAAACGCCTGCTTCATGGCGGCTTTCAGGGTGTCGACGGTGAGCGCGGGGTTGAGCTCCTTAAGGTTCACGACCCGAGAACGCACGCTTTCCACGCCCTTTGCCTGCATCTTTGCTTTCGAGGGACTAAGGTACCGGCTCATGGCGTCCGCGTCGACGTCTATGAGTAACGTGCCGTGGTGATACGCGCGTCCTTCGTGGTGGTAAAACGCGTTGCCGGAAAACTTTCGTCCCGAGGCAAGGAGGTCGTTTCTGCCCGAGATCTCCGTTTCGATCCCGCAAAGCGCGCACGCCCGTTGGATCACGGAAAGCTGGCGGGGAAGGTCATAGTCCTCCTCGCGCATCAGAAACGTAAAGTTCAGGTTGTTGCGATCGTGATAGACCGCGCCGCCGCCGGACAGCCGCCGCGCAAGGCGCCCGCCCTCTTCCGAAAGCAGCGTCGTGCGGCACTCCGCCCAGGCGTTCTGGTTCTTGCCGATCACGACCGTGCGCTCGTTCCGCCACAGATAAAGAAGGCAGCACCCGCTTTCAACGGTTTCCAGCAGGTGCTGCTCAATTGCCAGATTGCGATAGGGGTCAAGCCCCTCGCTTTCATAGACCCGAAGCCGGTCGATCATGCAAAATCGTAGCGCACGATCGGGTTGCGGGCCGCCTTGACCTCGTCGGGCCGTCCGATCGGGGTATGATGCGGCGCGTTGTGCATGTATTCCGGATCGGTCTTGCCGAGCTCGTAGAGCTTGCGGAAAATCTCCGCCGCCCAGTCGAGCGTTTCGATACTTTCCGTTTCGGTCGGCTCGAGCATCAGCGCTTCGTGCACGATCAGCGGGAAGTACATTGTCGGCGGATGCATGCCGTAGTCGATCAGCGACTTCGCCACGTCGAGCGCGGAAACGCCGGTCTCCTTCTCGTAGCCGGAAAGGTCGAGCACGAATTCGTGCATGCAGATGCGGTCGAACGCGGGCGTGAACGTGCCCTTGATCTTTTGCATCAGGTAGTTCGCGTTCAGAACCGCGTTGGTCGCCGCTTCCGGAATGCCTTCTCTTCCGAGCGTCATCACGTACGCGAGCGCGCGGACGCAGACGAGGAAGTTGCCCATAAAGCCACGGACCTGCAGCCGGCCCGGACGCTCCATCAGCGCCGAATGCGGCAGGAACGGCTTTAAGAACTCCTTGCAGCCGACTGCGCCTGCGCCGGGACCGCCGCCGCCGTGCGGGGTGGCGAACGTCTTGTGAAGATTCAGATGGATGCAGTCGAAGCCCATGTCGCCGGGACGCACGACGCCCATGATCGCGTTCGTGTTTGCGCCGTCGTAGTAGCACAGACCGCCCGCCTCGTGCACGAGCTTCGTGATCTCGAGGATGTTCTCGTCAAAGATGCCGACCGTGTTCGGGTTCGTCAGCATCAGGCCCGCGGTGTCCTCGCCGAGGACCGCACGCAAAGCTTCGAGATCGACGCAGCCGTCCGGCGCGGAGGGGATGTTCACAACCTGATAGCCGCACATTGCCGCCGTCGCGGGGTTTGTTCCGTGCGCGGAATCCGGCACGATGATCTTGGTGCGCTTTTTGTCATTGCGCGAATCGTGATACTGTTTGATGAGCAGCACGCCGGTGAATTCGCCGTGCGCGCCCGCCGCGGGCTGGAAGGTCATGCCGTCCATGCCGGTGATCTCGCAAAGGTCCGCGCGGAGGATGTCGAGTACTTCAAGGGCGCCGCGGACGGAGGATTTCGGCGCGAGCGGATGGATGTTTGTAAAGCCCTCCATGGCCGCCGCATCCTCGTCGATGCGCGGGTTGTACTTCATGGTGCAGGAGCCGAGCGGATAAAAGCCGCAGTTCACGCCGTGCACCTGCTTATTGAGCTCGGTGTAGTGGCGGGAGACGTCGGTCTCGCTCATCTCGGGAAGGCGCGGCGCGACCTCGCGCTTGAGCCCTTCAGGGAGCGCGACCGCTTCGACGTCGCACTTCGGCAGAATGTCGCACTTGCGTCCTTTTACGCTTTTTTCAAAGATCAGCTTCATGCGAGCACCTCCTTTACGACGGAAACAACATCATCGAGCGTCGCCTTCGATACCTTTTCGGTCACGCACCAGAGCATGCCGTCCTCGTAGGGAAGACCGGAGAGGGTGCCCTTCGCGGCAAGCGCCTGTTCGACTTCTTTGCACTTCGGCATGTCAAGCAGGAACTCGTGGAAGAACGGATGATCGTAGCGCAGCTTGACGCCGGGGATCGCCGTGAGCGCTTTTTCAAGATAATGCGCCTTTGCCATGCACTGGTTTGCGACCTCCGCCATGCCGTCGGGTCCCATCGTTGCCATATAGAGCCCTGCGGTCAAAGCGCACAGCGCCTCGTTCGAGCAGATATTGGAGCTTGCCTTTTCGCGGCGGATGTGCTGTTCGCGCGCCTGCAGCGAAAGGACGTACGCTTTATTGCCGTCATGGTCCGTCGTTTCGCCGACGATACGGCCGGGGAGCTTGCGGATGTTCTTCATGGTCGTCGCCATGAAGCCGAGGTACGGACCGCCGAAGCCGATCGGCATACCCAGCGGCTGACCTTCGCCGACCGCGACGTCCGCGCCCGATTCGCGCGGGGTCTTCATGATCGCAAGCGCAATGGGATTGCAGCCCATCACGAACATCGCGCCTGCCGCGTGGACGATCTCGCCCAAAGCGTCTGCGTCCTCAAAGACGCCGTAGAAGTTCGGCTGCTGTACGTAGAACGAAGCGACTCCGTCGTTCAGAAGCGCTTTCAGCGCTTCCGCGTCGGTCTTGCCGTCTTTCATGGGAACGACGACCAGTTCGTCGTTCGTGCCGTAGCAGTAGGTGCGGACGGTGTTGATCACGTCCGGATGCGTCGTCGCCGAGATCAGCGTCACACGGCGCTTGCGGTCGCGGCACATGGCGGCGGCTTCCGCCGCTGCGGTCGCGCCGTCGTACACGGACGCGTTGGATGCGTCCATGCCCGTGAGCTCCGCGATCATCGTCTGATACTCGAAGATCGACTGTAAGACCCCCTGGCTGATCTCCGCCTGATAGGGTGTGTAGGCGGTGAGGAACTCTTCCTTTGCGGGGATATACTTTACGATCGACGGAATGTAATGATCGTACGCACCTGCGCCGCGAAGCACGGTCTTAAAGACCGTGTTCTTCGCCGCGAGCGCCGCCATGGCGGCGCGAACTTCCATCTCGCTCTTGCCCTCGGGCAGATCGAGCGGACGGTTCAGGATCATGTTTTCCGGCACGTCGCGATAGAGCTCACGGTAGTCGTTGAGCCCGATCGCCTTCAGCATTTCCCGGCGCTGTTCCTCGGTGGAAGGAACGTAGCTTCCCATCGATTATGCCTCCGCGATGAATGCTTCGTAAGCCGCCGCGTCGAGCAGTTCTTCGGTCGCGGTGACGTCGGCGACCTTGATGATCCACGCGCCGTACGGATCGTTGTTCAAAAGTTCCGGCGCGTCGAGGAGCTCCTCATTGATCTCGGCAACGGTGCCGGAGACGGGGGAAAGGAGATCGGAAACGGCCTTGACGGATTCGACGTCGCCGAACGCTTCACCCGCGGTGACCGCGTCGCCGACTTCCGGCAGGTTCACGAACACGAGATCGCCGAGCGCGTCCTGCGCGAAATCGGAGATGCCGATCACGAGAAGATCGTCTTCCTTTTTGACCCACTCATGGTCCTTGCTGTACTGTAATTCGGGTTTGATCGTCATGGTAATATCCTCCTGAAATTATTTTGCTTTATAAATGACCGGCACCACGTAGGGCGGGACATTGTTCGAGATATGCTTCGAGGGAATAACGGCCTTCAAACGCTTGCCGCGCACATCGACCTCGACTTCGCCGTTTACCGGAACGTCAGACTTGATGTAGCAGATACCGATCGCGCGCTTGCTTGTCTGCTCGGTGAGATGCACGTTTTCGCCTTCGCCCTCGGTGACGAAGTACGGGATCATCGTGCCGCTGGTGACCCAGCCGATCATCTCGCCGTTGCGGTATACTTCCATGCCGTGGCGAATGACGCCGCGATCCAGAAGCGCGATAGGACGGACGCGTTTAGAAAGCGTCGCCATCGCTTCGGGATTGTAATCCTTTGCTTTGAAGCACGCCTGCGCCGCCGCCTGTGCTTTCAGCGCTTCCTTACCTACGAAATCGCCCTTCGCCTCGTCGAACGAGACCGCGAACTTCGCAAGCGCGAGCGCGAAGATCGGCATCGGCTTGCCTTCTTCGTCCACGCCCATCTCGTCGCCGTACAGCGGGAGCATGCCTTCCATGCGGAGCGTGTCGCGCGCGCCGAGGCCCGCGGGCTTGCCGCCGAGCTCGATGAGACGGTTCCATGCCCAGAGCGCGTCTTCATTCTTGATGAACAGCTCGTAGCCGATCGGTTCCGCCGTGTAGCCCGTTCTCGAAACGAGGATCTCGTGCCCTTCCATCATCAGCGTGGAAAGATTGTTGCGGGCGGGCTTGGTGACTTCGTCGACGCCCGCGAGCGTTTTCAGGATCTCTTCGCTCTTCGGACCCTGCACCGCGATGGAGACGGTCTCCGAGGTGATGTTACGGATCGTGCAGTCGTAGTTTTTCACGATCGGTTCGAACCACGCGAGGTCCTTATCGGTGTTCGACGCATTGACGACGAGCAGATAACGGTCCTCCTCGAAGCGATAGAGATACGCGTCGTCGACCGCGCTGCCGTCCTCCGCCGGGATGATGCAGTACTGCGCCTGATTGATGCCGAGCAGGGACGCGTTGCTCGAAAGCACGTGCTGCAAAAATGCGAGGCGCTCCGGTCCTTCGATGATGAGACGGCCCATATGGGACACGTCGAAAAGACCGCAGCAGCTTCTGGTGTACAGATGCTCCCCTATGATGCCTTCGGGATACTGGATCGGCATTTCCCACCCGCCGAAGTCGACCATCGTCGCGCCGGCCTTGATGTGGGCGTCGTACAGTAGGGTACGTTTGAGTTCGCTCATGAGAATCCTCCTTTTGAAATATGAACGTGTGCGGCGACCCGCCGCGGAAAATGAAAAAGCGCAAAGTACGGCTGTACCCTGCGCCTCCGTTTTTTGCCTGAGAGATTCCCGTCTGATGATCGACGGTTGCACCGACGGCGTAAAGGGTGTGTCCCTTTCCTTTCCGGAGCCACGTCCGGGTCCGATCCTTCTGCCTGAGAGTTTTTGCAGTTCCCCTTCGGCGTCGTAAAACGACCTCTCCCGGGCCCATCATCCGTGACGATATTCGGTTTTTGTCCTTGTATACGATACCGCGAAAACGGTGCCTTTGTCAAGAGGGAAAAGCAGCCGCGCGGGAAAATGTTCTTATTAATTTAACACAATCCAAACGGAAGCGCGGTTGCTTTTTTTACATACCTATGCTATGATACGATTATAATACTATCATTGCAGAAGTGCGCCCTTTGATTCGACACATTCTGCAAATCGTGCAAAACGGAGCGGAAATGTATCAAAAATACTGGAAACGAATACTGGATATCGTTTTATCGGGACTTGCGATCCTGATTCTCTCTCCGTTGTTTGCCGTGATCGCGATCTGGATCAAGCTGGATTCCAAAGGGCCGGTGCTGTTCCGGCAGACGCGTATCGGCATTCACAAGACGACGTTTGAGATCCTGAAATTCCGCACCATGAAGGCGGAAGCGCCGAACAATGTTCCGACGCACATGTTTTCCGATTCGCATTACTGGATCACGCGGGCGGGGCGGATTCTTCGCAAGGCGAGCGTAGACGAGCTTCCCCAGCTTTTTCAGATCTTCACCGGCAAGATGTCGATCGTGGGACCGCGCCCCGCGCTCTGGAACCAGTACGACCTGATCGAGGAACGCGACAGATACGGCGCGAACGACATTCGTCCCGGCTTGACCGGCTGGGCGCAGGTCAACGGGCGCGACGAGCTTCCTGTTGACGTGAAGGCACGATATGACGGGGAATATGCAGCGCACGTGACCTTCGGCATGGATATGAAATGTATATGGAAAACGGTTTCCACGGTCATAACGCGCAAGGGCTTCAGCGAGGGCTCGGACGACGGTGAACGAAAGAAGGAAGAATGAAGCGGATCCTGATCACCGGTGCGGGCAGCTATATCGGTACGCATATTGAGGCGTATCTTTTGCGCTTTCCGGAACGGTATGAAACAAACACGCTTCCGATGCAGTCGCATACGCCCGATGAATACGATTTTCACGGCGCGGATGCGGTTATTCACGTTGCGGCGATCGTGCACCGAAAAGAAACGAAGGATTCACAGCCGCTCTATGACGCGGTGAATCGCGATCTCGCTGTCGCCGTCGCCGAAAAGGCAAAGCGCGAGGGCGTAAAGCAGTTCGTGTTTTTCAGCACGATGGCGGTTTACGGCATGACGGAGGGCACGATCAACAGGGAAACGGCTTTGAACCCCAAAACACAGTATGCGCGTTCGAAGCTTTCTGCGGAACGGCGCATCGCCGCGCTTTCGGACGATACGTTTTTCGTTTCGATCCTGCGTCCGCCGATGGTGTTCGGTCCCGGCGCAAAGGGGAATCCCGCACGCCTTGAACGGCTTGCGAAAAAACTGCCGTTCTGTCCGGATTTTGAAAACCGCCGCAGCATGGTGTCGATCGAAACACTGTGCGGGGCGGTAGAGGCGCTTCTGGACGTTCCGCGCGCCGGCGTCTTTTTCCCGCAGGAGCCGAAACCGCTCGCAACGCGCGAGCTGATCGAACGTGCGATGCGGGAGCAGGGCAGAACGCCGAAGCGGTCAAAGCTTTTGAATCCCGCGATCCGCGTGCTGCGCAAATGTACGTCTGCGGGAAAGAAAGCGTTCGGGGACCTGGTATATGAGGATCTTACAGAGCTTCCGCTGCCGAACGGGGAGGAAACGAGATGACGCCGCGCATCAGTATCATCATACCTGCATACCGGTGTGAAAAGACCGTGGAGGACAGTGTCCGCTCAGCGCTTTCGCAAACGGTGCAGGACGTCGAGGTGATCGTTGCGGACGACGCTTCAAACGACGGCACGCCTGCGATCCTGTCCCGGCTTCAGGCAGAGGACGCCCGCGTCCGGGTGATCACGCTCCCGGAAAACAAGGGCGTGGCAAACGCGAGAAACTGCGCGGTTGCGGCTGCAAGGGCGGATTGGATCGCCTTTCTGGACAGCGACGACATATGGGAAGCGGACAAGCTGGAACGTCAGATGAAAACGGCGGAGGAGACGGACGCGGCGCTCGTGTACACGGCGGCGGCATGCATCGACGAAAACGGGCAAAAGACCGGCAAGGTGTTTTCGGTTCCGCCGACGATCACAGCGGATAAGCTGCTGCGGTCGACCGATCTTGTCACAAGTACGGTCCTTGTTCGCAAAGTGCTGTATCTGGCACATCCGATGGAGCGGAGCGATCTGCACGAGGACCTGATCTGCTGGTACCGGATCCTACACGACGGCGCGAAAGCGGTCGGCATCAATGAGCCGCTGCTCCGGTACCGCATCACGACCGGGTCCAAATCAGGCAACAAATGGAGATCCGCCGTGATGGCATGGAAATCGTACCGGTATCTGAAACTCGGGTTTTTCAAGGAGAGCTTCAGCTTTCTCGGCTATTGTCTGCACGGCGTCAGGCGGTACTGGCTATGAAGGAATCCGTTTTCGCAAAGCTCCGGCGCATCCGCATGGGCGATATCGGACACTTCTTTCTGTTTTTGCTGGCGCTGCTGCCGGCGGCGATCTATAAACGGAAGCGGAAGCACCTGTGGCTGCTGTGCGAATATGCCGCGGAAGCGCAGGACAATGCCTTTGCGCTGTTTCGGCATCTGAGAGCGCAGCATCCGGAGATCGACGCAGCGTATGCGATCCGGCGCCGCTCGCCGGCGTATGAAAAGGTCGCGGCGGTCGGACCTGTCGTGCCGTTCGGAAGCATTCGGCATTGGGTGTACTACCTTGCCGCAGAGGTCAATATCTCGAGCCAGAAGGGCGGCAAGCCGAACGCCGCCGTGTGCTATCTCATGGAGGTCGTGCTGGGACTTCTCAAAAACCGGCGCGTGTTCCTGCAGCACGGGGTCACAAAGGACGATCTGCCGTTTCTGCATGAGGAGAACGCAAAGCTGAGCTTGTTCTGCTGTGCGGCAAAGCCGGAATATGAATTCATCCGCGATACGTTCGGCTATCCGGAGGGCGTGGTGCGGTACACAGGGTTCTGCCGGTTCGACGCGCTGCTTGATGCAAAGCCCGATCCTTCGCTTGTGCTGATCCTACCGACGTGGCGGATGTGGCTCGAACGCGACTGCAAAACGGAGGAAGCGTTCCGCCGCTCCGAATACTATCGCGGCTGGCAGACGCTTTTGAATGATCCGGCGATCGACGCGCTGCTGAAGGAAAGCGGACGGCGCGCGATCTTCTGCGTGCACAGAAACGTCAGCCGGTTTGAGACATGCTTTACCTCGGCGTCGGAGCGCATCGAGATCAGAAAATGGAACGAGGTATCCGTTCCGGAGCTGATAAAGCGGGCGGCGGTGCTCGTGACGGATTTTTCAAGCGTGTATATGGACTTTGCGTTCATGAAAAAGCCGGTCGTCTATTATCAGTTCGACCGGGAAACGTATCGGAAGGGACACCTTCCGACGGGATACTTTGATTATGAACGGGACGGATTCGGTCCGATCGCCGAAACCGTCCCCGAAGCGGCGAAGGCGATTTCCGCCGTCATTAAAAACGGATGCCGCATGGAGCGGCGGTATGAAGAACGGGTCGATCGGTTCTTCACCCTGCGCGACAGCGGGAGTTCGGAACGAACGACCGAAGCGATCAAGGAGATGATTCAGAAAAGATGAAAAAATTTTTCAGACTGACAAAAGAGCGCTTTAAAAAGTTTTTCAAGTATTGGGATCTTCTGATGCTGCTTGTTCAGCGGGATCTGAAGCTGAAATACCGGAGAAGCTTTCTAGGATACCTTTGGAGCGTACTGAATCCGCTCTTGTCGATGATCGTGATGGCGATCGTCTTTACCAGAATGTTCAAACGGAATATCGAGAACTTTCCGCTGTACCTGATCTGCGGCAATATTCTGTTCTCGTTCATGCGCGATTCGACGACGCAGGCGATGACCTCCGTGATCAGCAATGCGTCGCTTCTGAAAAAGACGTACGTGCCGAAATATATCTTTACGCTCAGTAAAGTTACAAGCTGTATGGTCAATTTCGTGCTGTCGCTCGGCGCGCTTTTCATCGTTATGATCGCGACCAAACAGCCGTTTCGCTGGATGAATTTTATGATCATCGTGCCGATCGTCGAACTGTACGTCTTCTGCCTGGGACTCGGGCTGCTGCTGGCGGCGGGAACCGTTTTTTTCCGCGATATCAGGAACATCTGGAACGTCGTGACGCTTGCGTGGATGTATCTGACGCCGATCTTTTATTCGCTGGACAGCTTCAACGATTCCAAGACAAAAGACATCGTCGACATGTCGAAGCTCGGTCTTTTCATCCGCCGGTTCAACCCGTTGTATATGTACATCCAGCAATTTCGATATTTCATCATGCAATATGAGAGCACGCTGGTCGAAGTCCCGTGCGGCGTGCTGATGTGGCGCGGCGCCGTCTGCGCAGGACTGATGCTGATCGTGGGTCTGATCACGTTCAACGCGACCAAGAACAAGTTTATCCTATATATTTGAGGACGGCGTATGGAACAGATCTTAACGGAACAAGTAAAGCCGCAAGCGAAACAGCCGGAGGTCGTGATCCGAATCAGCGACGCTTCCGTCCGTTTCAACATTGCCGGGGAAAAGTTGGACGACCTCAAGGAATTCTTCATCAAGCTTGTGAAGCGCGAACTGCGGTTCAAGGAGTTTTATGCGCTGAAAAACATCAATCTCACGATCCGCAAGGGCGAATCATGGGCGCTGATCGGCTCAAACGGCGCGGGCAAGAGCACACTTCTGAAACTGATTTGCGGTATACTGACGCCGTACAGGGGAACCGTAACTGTCAAGGGTGAAATTGCGCCGCTGATCGAGCTCGGCGCGGGATTTGACCCAAACCTCACGGCAGAGGAGAATATTTTTATCAACGGCGCGATCCTGGGACACAGCCGCAAGTTCATGCGGGAACAGTATGAGTCGATCGTGGAGTTTGCGGAGCTTCAGGATTTCATGGCGCTGCCGATCAAAAACTATTCGAGCGGCATGCGCGCGCGTCTCGGCTTTGCGGTCGCAACGGTCACTGCCCCCGATATCCTGATCGTAGATGAGGTGCTTGCGGTCGGCGACGCGGCGTTCCAGCAAAAATGCCGCGACAGGATCCGGGAGCTTTTGGGTCGCGGGACAACGCTGCTGTTTGTTTCGCATGCGAAACCGCCCGTGATGGAACTGTGCGAAAAAGCTGTATGGATGGACCACGGCGAGATCAAAAAGATCGGCGCTACGGAGCATGTCTACTGGGCATATGAACAGTATCTGAATGAAATGAAGAATAAATGAGAGTGAGTACGCGAGGCGCAGGGGTATATGGAACAGACGGAGAAACAGGAACAGTCAAAGAAAATGCCGACAGTCAGCATTGTCATACCGGTCTATAACGCCGAACGGTTTCTTTGGGCGTGTATCGACTCCATTCAGGCACAGACGTTCAAAGACTGGGAGGTCATTCTCGTCGACGACGGGTCGACCGACAACAGCCCGGCGATCTGCGACAGGATCGTGCGAAACGATAAACGGTTCAGCGTGATCCATAAGGAAAACGGCGGTGTTTCAAACGCGCGCAACGATGGAATCGAAGCGGCGACAGGCAAATATCTGATGTTTGTGGACGCCGACGACAATCTCTACCCAACCTGTATCGAAAAGTTGATCGAAACCAAAGAGCTGTACCATACGGATCTTGTGCTCTGCGGATACGAGCGGTTCCGCGCAGACTGGAAGCAGCAGTATCTCTTTGCGCAGTATTCGGTCGTGCTCATGAAATCGCTGCCGGAATATCTTATGACCTTTACCGAGGCGCGCGTCAATCTTTTCGGCGTGTCGATCTGGGGGAAGCTGTATCGGATGGATATCATTCGGGACAACGAACTTCGCTTCGATCCGGAGATCACGTACGAGGAGGACTGCGACTTCAACCTCCGATACTATGAGCATATCAGCTCAGTCGCGGCTGTTTCCGACGTGCTGTACCGGTATCGCCAATCGGACACGTCGCTTTCAAAAGCATATCGGAAGGACACGTTTCGGTTTCTCGTGCATGGGTTTAACAACCGCTGCGCGCTGCTGGAAAAGAACGGGCTCCATGAGCATCTGCCGAAACTGGAATCGATCCTGATGCTGGTCGTAAAGGCGACCTGCATCAAGATCGTCAGCGCAAATCTTACCGCAAAGGAACGGCTCGCGGAGTATCGCACGCTGATGTCTTTCCCGGAAACACTGCAGGCCGCGCGGTGCGAGATCCGACAGAAGTCCGGCATGACCAGAAAGATCGCGTTTGCGATCCGGCGCAAGAGTCCGCGCCTGCTTTGCCTGACGATGGACCTCTGGAAGATCGCCGATCGATTGATGGATCGGATAAACGCGATCCGATATCGGATCATGTACGGAAAAAAACAGGCATGAAGGTCGGGATCATTACATTCCACTTTCCGTTCAACTACGGCGCAGTCCTGCAATGCTATGCGCTCAGCCGCAAGCTGGAATTGCTGGGCAATGAGCCGCAGGTCATCAACTATTGCCCGTGGTACCATCAAAACCGTTACGCGTCCTATAAAAACCCGTTCTATTATGCAAACAGGCAGCTGCACGCGCCGGCAAAAAATGTCTTTGTGCGCGTGCATAACGGGGTAAAAGGATTTCGCGATACGGTGCGCTCCTGGAAGGACGCAAAGCCGAAGCTTATACGCGAGGAAACGTTCGACGCGTTCCGGAAGGCAAATCTTCGCGAGACGCGGACGTACCGTTCGCTTCGCGCGCTGCGGCTGTCGCCGCCCAAATGCGACCTCTATATCGCCGGCAGCGACCAGCTGTGGAACAGCAAGCTGACCGACAATCGTTTCGATCCCGCCTATTTTTTACAGTTCGGACGCAAAAAAACAAAGCGCGCCACCTATGCGGTCGGGAGCTATTTTCAGGATCCGCAGGCGGCTAAGGCGGAGATCGCGCCGATGCTGCGCAAGCTTGACGCCATTTCGCTGCGGGAAATCAAGTTTTTGCCGGATGTGCGGGAAGCGTCCATGGGCGCTGTTCCGATCCATATTGACGTCGATCCGACGCTGCTGCTTCCGCCCGAAGCGTATGAAGCGCTGATGCCGAAGGAGCTGCCGGAACGGGATCCGTTCATTCTGGTCTATACCATGCCCGGCCCCGCGCAAAAGCAGGTCAATGAAGCGGCGAAAAAGCTTGCCGCCAAGACGGAACTGAAACTCATCGACATAAACGGCAACCCGAACGCGGAGAACCGAAAGATAGAGGATCAAAGGATCTGTTCGCCCGGGGAATTTCTCTGGTACTTCAAAAACGCCGCGTTTATCGTGACCAACTCCTTCCACGGTACGGTTTTCTCGGTGCTGTTCAGGAAACGATTTGCGGTGATCCTGCACAAGGAGACCGGCAATCGCGCTTCGGAGCTTCTGGATAAGCTCGGTCTTTCGCACCGCTATACGGATCAGACGAACGATGTCATGCGGATCCTCGGACTTGCTTCCGATTGGAATGCGGCGCATGCGGCAATCGCGAAGCTTCGCGCAGAATCGGAACGGTATCTGCGATTTTTGTGCGGCGGGGATGAACGCCCGGCATTTCAAACCGGTCGGGACGCAGAATCACCGAGCAAAGCGGGACCGAAACAGCCGGAGGAACCCGAAAAGCCGCCGATCCTGCCGCCGCGGGAACGATGGACGCGCATACACAGTACGGAACAGAAAGGAACGACCATGTATACCGACGACAAAAACGCGCAGATCGTGATCGCGCTGCTCAAGAAATACAACGTGAAAAAGATCGTCGTTTCTCCCGGCACGACAAACGCACCGATCGCACGCGCGGCGCAGACGGATCCGTTTTTTGAGGCGTATTCCGCGGTCGACGAGCGCGGCGCGGCATACCTTGCTGGCGGATTGGCGTTTGCGACCGGCGAACCGGTTGCACTCTCCTGCACCGGCGCGACGGCGTCGCGCGATTACGTACCCGGGCTTACCGAGGCGTATTATCGCGGACTGCCGGTCATTGCGATCACGTCGCAGCATCATTCGCCGTGCTATTCCGACCTGATGCCGCAGATGACGGACCGTACCGTCAGTCAGAATGATATCAAACGGTTCGCCGCGGTGCTCCCGCTCATTAAGGACGCGGAGGACTGGCGTGCCTGCGTGCAGCTCGTCAACGAAGCGCTGTACACCGCGACGCGCAGGGACGCGGGTCCGGTGCACATCAATCTGCCGGTCGGCAATCTCTATTCGTTCACGACGAAAACGCTGCCGGACGTACAAAAGATTGACGTGTATGACGCGGAGACATTTCCGAAGGAAGCGCTCATGAGCGCGCTCACGGGCAAACGGGTCGCGCTCTTTATCGGGGCGCATAAACCGTTCGATGCAGAGACGAAGGCCGCGATCGAAGCGTTCGCAGAGAAGTTCGACGCGCCGGTGTTCTGTGATCATACCGCAAACTATACGGGTAAAAACCGTGTGCAAAGCGAGGTCGCGTGCGACTTCCATATGCTGAAAACCATGCCGGAGCTTCTCATCGACCTGGGCTCCGTCTCGGGCGATTACAGCGCAGGACCGATCTTCAAAGGCACGCGCGTGTGGCGCATTTCGGAGGACAGAAAGTTCCACAACCGTCATGGCGCGGAGATCGTCGAAAAGCTGTTTTTCTGCTCGGAGCGATTCTTCTTTACGGCCCTTTCCGACCTGGAAGGCGATACGAAGTATTATGAAACCGTAAAGTCGGAGGTTCAGAATACCAAGGTTCCGATGCTGCCGCTGTCCAATCTCTACGTCGCGTCGAAGCTCTCGAAACAAATGCCGAAGAACAGCTGGCTGCATCTGGGTATTTTGAATTCGCTTCGCAGCATGAATTATTTCACGCTCGATCCGAGCGTGACTGTCAGCTCGAACGTGGGCGGCTTCGGCATCGACGGCGCGGTGTCCACCGCGTTCGGACAGTCTCTTGCCGATGAAAACCGGCTTTCCTTTGCCTTGATCGGCGATCTGGCGTTCTTTTACGACATGAATGCGCTCGGCAACCGGCATATCGGGAACAACCTGCGTATCCTTCTGATTAACAATGCGCGCGGCGTGGAATTCCGTTTGAATACATCGTTCGAAAAACTCTGGGGCGCCGAAAGCGACGACCTGATCGCCGCACACGGACACTTCGGCAGCGCGAAGGCGTGGGCGGAGTCGATGGATTTTGCCTATATGACGGCGTCCGACAAGGAGGCATTCGACGCGCAGATCGACACGTTCTGCGACACGGATCCGGAAAAATTCCGAAAACCCGTCTTGTTCGAGGTCTTCATTGACGCCGAGGACGAAAAAACGGCGCTTTCGAACCTTCGCGCGTACAATCGTCCGATCGGGTAAGGCGTATGGCGGAATGGAAACGGATATTGCTGCTCGGCGGTACGGGCACGATCGGCGCACATACAGCGCCGGAGCTTATCAAGCGTGGATTTTCTGTGGTTGTCACCAGCCGGTCGGCACACGCGCCCGATGGGAGCGGCGTCGAATACAGACAGGGAAACGCAAAGGACGAGGCGTTTCTGGACGCGCTTCTTGCAGAGCGGTTCGACGCTATCATAGACTTCATGATCTATACGACTGCCGCGTTCTCGGCGCGCTGTGAAAAACTGCTTTCGCATACCGATCACTATATCTTCCTATCCTCCTATCGTGTATACGGCGACGCGGGCTGCGCGCCGATCACGGAGGACAGTCCGCGTCTTCTGGAAAGCGTCAACGATCCGGAATATCTGAAGACAGACGAGTACGGTCTTGCAAAGGCGCGGCAGGAGGATATTCTCAAAGCATCGGGTCATCGGAACTTCACGATCATCCGTCCATCGATCACGTACGGAGGCGATCGGTTCCAGCTCGGCACGATGGAGGCGAATGAATTCCTTGTTCGTGCGCTGAATGGCAAAACGGTCGTCTTTCCGAAGGAAATGCTGTCAAAGCGCGCCGCCATGACGTGGTCGGGCGACGTCGGCAGAATGATCGCGCGTCTCGTTTTCAACGAGGCGGCGTTCGGGGAAACGTATACGGCGGCGAGCGCGGAGACCAAGACCTGGAACAACGTGCTGAAGATCTATCAGAAGATTCTCGGTATGCAGGTAAAATACGTACCGCTGCCTGTCTATCAGAGCATCGTCGGGCGGCCGTGGCAGATCAAATACGACCGCATGCTTCACCGCATTGTCGACAACAACAAGATCCTGCTCGCGACCGGCATGAAGCAGTCGGAGCTGATGCCGCTTTATGACGGACTCCGCATCGAGCTCGGTCGATTTGCCGCCGATCCGAAGTTCAAACCCGTGGATGAGGCGATGCAGGAGCGCTTTGACCGTGCGCTGACCGAACAGCAGAAGCAGCCGCCGAAGGCAAAACCGTCTGCGCAGCCGAAAGCAAATTCGCCTGCACCGTCGAAGACGCTTCCGAAGGTCCTGAAAGAGAAATTGTACAGGATTACGCCGTTGAGAAAAGCGGTGCACGGAATACAGCGCGTTTTCAAACGCTCATAAACCGCAGAATTTGCAAAAAACAGAGGAGGGAGGACCTCCTCTTTTTGTTATAATTGTATCAGAACAAAGAATCTTTGCTGTTTTACTTGCATTTTCCCCGCATTTTCGGTAAGATATAAAATACTGGAATAGTCGACAGACTGTTTTTGCATCCGACCTGACGTTCGGACGAATCGGGACGAACGGAAAAACGGAAAGGAATCATTCATATGAAACGATATATCGGAAAACTGATTTGCATAGGACTCGGCGTGACGCTGCTGCTCGGCGCCGTCGGGTGCGATCACGGAAATACAGAAGGCGTCCAGATCATATCGGGCGTGGACGGTGAGGAAACGATCGTCGTTGCACAGGACCCATCCGGCGGGAAGGAACAGCAATCGCTGCCCGAGGGATCGACCGGTGAAAACGACTCGGATACAGAACAGGCCCAGCAGTCGACGCCGCAGCCGACGCCGGGACCGACGCGGCCGCCCATGGAAGGCGACGTGTCCGTCGATCGGTTCCCGAACTATGATAACGGCGCGGACGCGGACTGGAGCTATCAGAGCGACGAATTGCGCGTTGCGATCAGGAGAGTCGAGGACGAAGACGATGTGCTCGTCTATTACGTCGCGGATGTGTGGATCCGGAACATCTCAAGCGTCCGCATGGCCTTCGGACAGGGCAAGTTCAGAGGATACACGAACGGAGCCGCGGACCCGATGAAGTTCGCACAGCGCGAGCATGCGATTTTCGGCGTCAGCGCCACGATGTGCGCAGGGCTGGTCATTCAAAACGGACAAAAGTATCACAACGTGGAAAACAGCAACATCGCGTACCGTTCGGGCATCGTGCTGATCTATCGCGACGGATCCGTCAAGACGATCAACCGCGCAAAGAAAGAAACGTTCGATTACGATAAGGAAAAAGACAGGAACGGCGGGATCTGGCAGGGATTCCAGTTCGGCCCCGTTGTCCTGCAGGACGGAGAGATCCCAACAGGGCTCAAAAAGAACGAGCGTCATCCGCGCATCATCTTCGGTTACTGCGAACCGGGACATTATGTGCTTGTCGCGGTCGACGGAAGAACGAAAACGTCGATCGGCATGACGGAACAGGAGATGGGCGAGCTGATGCAGTCGCTCGGCTGCAAGGATGCAATGAACCTGGACGGCGGCACCAGCGCGGTCATGCTGTTCATGGGCAAAACGATCAACATCCCGTCCGGCAAGGACAAGGACGGCGACGGCGTAGCGGGACGCATGATCGCGGATCTTCTGGCGTTCGCGGAATACGACGCGGATGGAAACGCGCCGGACCTGTCCCTTGTGACGCCGGATAAAGTGTACGGAGAGTAAACGGTGAAAAAAAGAATCGCAACGAAAACCGGTTGGATCGTCGGCATCGTTCTGATGTCGGTGCTGACGTTCGTCATGTTGGCGGTCGACGTCGTGCTGATCGTGCTGTGAGGTGTGCGTGATGGAAGAGAACGAACAGCTCACGCCTGCGGCGGCGACGGAACAGCCGGAACGATCGCAGAAAAAACCGTATCAAAAGCTTCGGACCGCGTTCTTCGCGCTCTGCGTCGCATTTCTTTTGCTTGCCGTGCTCGGGATCGTTCTCGGCACGACCAAGGTGCAGATGTGCCGCGAGGTGCGCTTCTTTTCCTGCGACAGCCGCGGATTTCATCTGGTCTCCTGCGGTGTGCAGACCGTAAAGCGGGAGTATGCGCCGATCGCCGTCGATTCACTGCCGACGCCGGACGCCGCGCTGTTCGGCGAAGCCATGCGCGGCGACGTCGATTACTACGAGACCGGCGAGATCAAAGAGGTCCCGATCTACGAACAGAAAAAGATCGACAAATTCATCTTTTCCATGGTGATCGTGGTCCAGAACGGCTCGATTGCTTCGGACGAACGGCAGACAGACATGATCTATCTCGCGTCATGGAATCCGCTGCAGCAGAAGTTCACGGCCGTTTCCGTCGCGCGGGATACGCTCGTGCCGCTGTCCGAGGACGAATGGAAGCGCATCAATACCGCGTATGCACGCGGCGGCGTGGGGCTTCTCATCAACACGATCAACGACGTTTTCGGGTTGGATATCCAGAACTACGTCGTCACCGGAACGGACGAGCTTATTACGCTTGCGGACGGCGTCAACGGCATTCCCGCAACGCTCTCGAAAGAAGAGGCGGCGTATATCAACGAAGCTTGCGGCGGTTCGCTCACGGCAGGGAAACAGCAGCTTTCGGGCGAGGAGATCGTCACGCTGCTTTCAGACCGCACGTCCGACAACAAGGGCGATCTCGGCCGCGCCGACCGGCAGGCAGAGATCGTAGATGACGCGTTCCGGTACATGCAGGATCAATTCAGCAGTGAATTTCTGTATCCGTTCTTCCGCACGATCTTCAAGAGCATCCGCACGAACGTCGATTTCGACACGCTGCGCGGCGTCGGTTACGAAATGGCGGTATCGGACGAGCTGACGTTCGAAACGCTGCGGCTGCCGTTCGACGACGCTTATACCGAGCTCAACGTCGACGGCGCGTACGCCGTTCTGCCCGCGTTCGAGAAGAACCGCATCCTGCTCCGGCAGGCGCTGTACGGAAAGGACAATGCGGAGAGCAGCGCAGACGGAACCGAAACGCCTTCGCGCGCGTGGGTCCTGCCGATCGTGCTCTCTGTCGCCGCAGTCATCGGCGCAGGCGCTGCCGTGCTTGCCGTTCGGCGCGGAAAAAAGAAACGGCAGGGGTTCGAAAAGTCATAACATCAATACCGGGAGCGAGGCCGCAGCGCTTCGCTCTTTTTATTTGCGTTTCGCAATGGGCTTGCAAGCATGGAGAATACTTGGTATACTGTACAATGAAAAAATATGTAGGAGGACGCATGGAAGAATTACGGAAGAAAAAGCCGGTCGATCGAAAAACCGTTCTGCGCGAGATCAAGGCGATCGTGCTGATGTCGCTGATGATCACGATCGAAGCGTTGGCGGTCACGCTTCTGTACACGCCGGCGGGCGTTGTGACCGGCGGCGTCACAGGTATCGCGATGCTGATCACGTATGCGACGAACGGCGCGGTCCCGAACTGGATCTTCGTCGTGATCGCAAACACGCCGCTGCTGATCCTTGCGTTCAAATACCTGCACATCCGCTTTACGGTCTATACGCTCCTGATGACGGTGCTGTTTGCCGCGGAGCTCGCGCTGTTCGGGAATCTGAACCTTCCCGAGCTGTTCGACGTGAGCGAGCCCGCATGGCGCGTGGTTTCCGTGATCTTCGGCGCTGTCACGATGGGTTTTGCGGGCGGTATGATCGTGCGGCTCGGCGGCAGCACGGGCGGCATGGACATCGTTTCGCTTCTTCTGAACCGCAAGTATTCGATTTCAATGGGCACGATCTCCATGTCGCTGAACGTCGTGATCGCGCTTGCCCTCGGCGTCGTGAAAGCGATCGGCGCGGGGAATTACCGCGTCGGCGTGGAAGGCGCGGCGCTGTCGTTTATTGCGCTGTTCGTGACCAGCATCGCGTTCAACAACATGATTCTCGGCATCAACCGCACGAAGACGCTGTTCATCATCTCCGACAAGTGGGATGAGATCGCGCCGGATGTGCTGAACAAAATGCACCGCGGCGTTACGTATATCCCGTGCCGCGGGGCGTATACCAATCAGGAAAAGACGCTGGTCTATATCCTGACGAAGACGATCGAGCTTGCGAGCATTCGCCGGATCGTTCTCGAAAAGGATCCGAAGGCCATCATCTCCATTATTGATACGCGGGAGGTCATCGGCAAGGGCTTCTCCGCAGTCAACTGACAGAAAGGAAGGATTATTGCTATGAAGAATCGGATCGAAGAAACGCTGCGGGAGCAGATTGAAGACCTCAAGACGCTCGTGCGCATCCCGTCCGTGTCGCGCGGAGACCCTGCCGAGCCCGGCAAGCCGTTCGGCAAGACCGTGTATGAAGCATTGCAGGCGACGCTTCAGATCGCGCGCAAGCTCGGTTTGAAGGCGTGGGACGTCGACGGATACTGCGGCGTGGTCGAGTACGGCGAGGGCGAGGAAGTCCTCGGCATCCTTGCGCATCTCGACGTCGTACCGGAAGGCGAGGGCTGGAGCGTTCCGCCGTATTCCGCAACGGAAAAGGACGGCCGCATCATCGGCCGCGGCACGCTGGATGACAAGAGCCCGGCGCTTTCCGCGATCTACGCGCTCGCCGCGATCAAGGACTGCGGTTATCCGATGAAGCGCCGCGTGCGCGTCATCCTCGGCTGCGACGAAGAGATCGGTTCCTTGGGCGTCGAGCATTATTTGAAGGTCGAGGGACAGCCGACGCTGGCATTCACGCCGGACGCGGAATATCCCGTCGTCAATTCCGAGATGGGCATCATGCACACGACCTATGAAAAGAAATATGCGTCCGCGCTTCAGATCGACTGTGGAACGGCGGCAAACGTCATCCCCGGCGTGATCCGCGCGACGCTTCCCTGCAAGGCGATCCCGGTCGCCGCGCCGGAGGGATTCACGGCAACGTACGACGACAACCGCATCACGGTCGAAGGCCGCGGCGGACACGCGTCCATGCCGGAGTTCGCAAAGAACGCGCTGCTCGCGCTGATCGGCATTCTCACAAAGCAGCCGCTTCCGGAGGAGGACCTTGCAACCGTCAACGCGCTGCACGCGCTCTGGGGTTACGATCTGCACGGAGAAACGATCGGCGTCGACGTGACCGACGAATCCGGCCGCACGACTTATTCGCCCGATGTGATCCGCTTTAACGAAAACGGCGTTCGTTTCATCGCAGACTGCCGTCATCCGTTCACGGCAAAGGCAGAGGATCTTTTGAAAACCTGGGACGCGGCGTACGAAAGAGCGGGCTTTGTCCGCACCGATACGGTCATCAAGCCGGGTCACTTCATTCCGGCGGATTCTGAGCTCGTTTCCACACTGATGAGCATCTATAACGAGCTGAATCATTCCGATTCGAAGCCGCTGTCGATGGGCGGCGGCACCTACGCGCGCGAGATGGAGAACGCGGTCGCGTTCGGCATCGTGCGCGAGGGTGAGGAGAGCATGTGTCATATGCCGGATGAATCGATCTCGATCGAGGATATCCGCTTCAACACCATGTGCATGGCGGAGGCGATCCGCCGTCTCGCGGCCAAGTAATATGGCGCTCGTATACATCGTCGAGGACGACGTCGACATCCGTGAAATGGAGGCCTACGCGCTTTCGAGCGCAGGTCTTTCCGTCGCGTCCTTTCCGGAGGGCAAGGCGTTCTTTGCGGCTGTCAGAAATCAGCTTCCGGACCTCGTGCTGTTGGACGTCATGCTGCCCGGCGAGGACGGCATGACGGTTTTAAGGTGCCTGCGGGCGGACGCAGCGACGCAGGCGATCCCGATCATCATGGTCACGGCAAAGACCTCCGAGGCGGACAAGGTGAGAGGGCTCGACTCCGGCGCGGACGATTACCTTACGAAACCGTTCGGCGTCATGGAGCTCGTCTCGCGCTGCAAAGCGCTTCTGCGCCGCGCGCATCGGAAGAGCGCGGTGCTCGCGTTCGAATCGATCGAGCTGGACGACGACCGTCACCGCGTGACGGTCGACGGGCATGAGACGGAACTGACGTTCAAGGAGTACGGGCTTCTGAAATTCCTGCTCGAAAACAGCGGCACGCCGGTCACGCGCGACCGACTCATGGAAGCGGTCTGGGGCTTTGCGTTTACGGGTGAAACGCGCACCGTGGACATGCACATCAAGACACTCCGCAAAAAGCTCGGCCCGGCGGGAGCGCTCATCGAGACCGTCCGAAACGTCGGCTACCGTATCGGGAGGTAAGCATGAACGAAAACATGCTTTCCGGCGTTCTGAACGCACTGGAGGACGGCGTCACGGTCTTCGATCTCGAGGGGACGGCGTTGTTCTGCAACGAAAAAGCGCTTGCTTTGCTGCATTGCGCGCCCGGCACGATCAGAAGGATCGGCGATCTGCCGAACGAAGTGCGCGCGTTTTTCGGCGACGTCCGCAGCGGCAGGACGGAAACGATCGAGCTCAATGGTCAGGCGGTGCGTCTGCATTATCAGGACCTTCGCAAAAACGGCATGCGCACCGGCGCGGTACTGATGATGAGCGATCTCGGCGAACAGCAGCGGGCGGACCGCATGCGGTATGAATTCACCGCAAACGTATCGCACGAACTCAAAACGCCGCTGACGTCGATCTCCGGCTATGCGGAAATGATCGAAAACGGTATGGCAAAGGACGAAGACATCCGGCGCTTTGCCGAACGCATCCGCCGCGAGTCGAACCGCATGCTTGCGCTCGTATCCGACGTCATCACACTGTCGGAGCTGGACGAGCGGCAGATCCTCGAACAGGCGGAAACTGTCGACCTTTATACGCTTGCCGCCGAAACCGTCGAAACGCTGAAAAGCGCCGCGATGGTGCGCGGCGTCTCGGTTCAGCTTTTGGGCGGGCCAACGCCGGTGTTCGGCGTACGGACGCTTCTCAGTGAACTCGTATATAACCTTCTGGACAACGCGATCCGCTATAACCGCGACAACGGCACGGTGTGGGTGCGCGTGGCGGACCGGCAGCTTTCCGTGCGCGACACGGGCATCGGCATTCCGAAGCATCATCTCGGCCGCATCTTCGAACGTTTTTACCGCGTCGACAAAAGCCGCAGCAAAGCGACGGGCGGCACGGGGCTCGGGCTTGCGATCGTCAAGCATATCTCGGAAGAACATCACGCAAAGATCGTGCTCGAAAGCGCCGAAGGCATCGGCACCGAGATCACGGTGACGTTCCCGCCGACGGAATCGTAAACACAACAAAAAAGAACGGATCAAAAAGATCCGTTCTTTTTTGTTACCGTCAGATTTCAAAATGCAGCGCCTGCGAGGACGGGAAGAAGAACACGTCCGAAAGCAGCGGCTCCCGATCGCGTCCGAACACGAGCAGCGCGATCTTCATGACCGGCGTACCGACCGGGATCGAAAGCGCCTGCGCAACGGTCTCGTCCGCGGCAATGGCAAAGATGTCGCAGTGCCGGGATTCGATGTGCACCTTGAGGTCATAGCGTACAAGCTTGCCGAGCGAGGACTTGTAATCCCGCTTGAAAAATGCCGGGACTGTGTCCGTGCGCAGATGCGCGACGCAGTACGCGTACGGCACGCCGTCGACGGTGCGGATGCGCGTGACTCTGCGGACCTTCGCGTTGTGCGGAACGTTCAGCAGCTCGGCGATCGCGGGCGTCGCGTTGATGACCGTGACGGACAGTCCGCGCAGAGCGCTGTTCTCGTCGAACTTGCGGATGGATTCGGTCAGCTCCTTCGTCAGCATGACGTTATACTGCGAGTTCGAGGACTCCGTACGGAACGAGCCGCGTCCCTGTGCGCGCGTCAGGATGCCCTCCTGCACGAGCACGTTGAGCGACTGACGGATCGTTCCGCGTGCGACGCCGTATTCCTCGGCAAGCGCCTGCTCCGTTTCGAACGGCGCGCCGACCGGCAGCAGCAAAAGCTTTGCACGGAGATCGTCCGCGATCTTCAGATAAAGGGGGAGTTCGTTTACGGGTTTCATGGATCATTCCTCCTTGACGGTTCATTGA
>JAFZIH010000084.1 GCA_017554455.1 Clostridia bacterium
GGCGGTCTCAAACGCGCAGCGGGTACGGGTGGAGGTCTTCTCGAACAGCAGCACGACGTTCTTGTTCGCCATGCGCTTCGGGAAAATGCCCTGTTTCTTTTCGGCCTTGACCTGATGCGCAAGCTTTAAAAGCTGGCGGATCTCGTCGGGTGTGTAGTCGAGCAGCGTGAGAAAGTTTCTTCCCTGGAACATAATGTGTTTCCTTTCTGTATGTAATATTTTTGGGTTTACTTGGTGATCGGATCGCGGACGAACGGCATGCTCATGCAGCGCGGACCGCCGCGGCCTCTAGAAAGCTCTGCGGACGGGATCTCGTGGACCGTAATGCCGTTTTCTCTCAGGATGCGGTTGGTCACGTAGTTACGCGAATAGGTGACGACCTCGCCCGGCGCGACGCAGAGTGTGTTTGCGCCGTCGTTCCATTGCTCGCGCGCCGCGTCGATCTCGCTTGCGCCGCCACATTCGATGAAGCGGACGGAACGGCCCAGTACGTCGGAGAAGACGTCGACGAGAGGACGCGTATCTTCTTCGATCTTCAGCTTCTGTCCGTCGGGCTTCGAGAGCTTGAACGCGCGCATCGTGCGCAGGATGTTCGGATGCACGACGAACGAGTCGACGTCGACCATCGTCATGACGGTGTCGAGGTGCATGAACGCGCGCACCTTCGGGATATTGACCGCAAGGATCGATTTGATGCCGGTGCGTTCGCCGATCAGACGGTTCGCGGCCAGCTCGACCGCCTGCGCGCTCGTGCGCTGCGACATGCCGAACGCCACGGTCTCGGGTGAAAGCACGAGGCAGTCGCCGCCTTCGAGCGAATGCACGTCGGTGCGGTCGTGGTATTTCGGCACCCACTTATAAACCGGGTGATACTTGAAAATGTACTTCGCAAACAGCGTTTCGCGCCGCCGGACCTCGTTTGCCATGCGAGAGATCAGCACGCCGTCGCCGACGTTCATGAACGGGTCGCGCGTGAAGTAGAGGTTCGGCATGGGATCGACGTAGAACGGATACTTGTCGTCGGTGTAATCCACCAGATGCCGCTTTTCGACCTTCGGGATGTCGCTCTTTCGGACGCCGCCCGCCAGGACCTGGATGAGTTTGTCCAGCGGCTGCGCGGAAAGATACTCGTTGACCGCCTGTTCAGCGCCTTCCGCGGCGATGTTTGCTTCGCGGATGTACTCCCAGATGAGCTCGTCCTTCGCGTCCGCCGCCTCGATCGCCTCCTTCAGGAGCGCGGTGAGATACAGCACCTCGACGCCGCAGTCGCGCAGCGTCTTTGCGAACTGGTCGTGCTCTTCCTTTGCGTGAACGAGGTACGGGATGTCGTCGAACAGCTGCCGCGCGAGGTAGTCGGGCATCAGGTTTTCGAGCTCCGCGCCCGGGCAATGCAGCATGACGGTCCGGAGTTTTCCGACCTCGGATCGTACGCAGATCGGTTTATTCATGGATTTCCTCCTTCTGAGGCATTGGGATCGAAGTACGTAAGAATACCGTTCAGAATCCCAACTGCCATCTTAGCTTGAAAAGTGTCGCTCGTCAAGAGCAAGTCTTCCGATTCGTTGCTCAAATGACCCATTTCTATGCAAACGATCGGTCGCGTGCACCAGTTGAAGCCCGTCTGCGAGCTGCTGTACGTGAGGCCGTTGCGCTTTCGCATCTCAAGACCGGTCTCTTTGCAGTACTGCTCGATGATCGCCGTCGCCGCGCGGTTGTTTTCGCTGTAGAACGCCGTGCGCTCCTTCTCCGGCAGCAGCATGAACGCGCCGCGCACGCTCGTGTCGTCCGTCCCGTTGCAATGCAGCCGCACCGCGAGGTCGACCTCGTTCTCGTTGAAAAACGCCGCGCGTTCGCGATTGCTGATGTTCACGTCGTTCGTCGTCCGAGTGATGAACACGGTCGCACCGTTCTGCTCTAAGAGCGTTTTGAGCTTCAGCGCGACGGCAAGGTTCACCTCGTATTCGTAGATCCCGGTCACAATGCCGCGCGTGCCGGAGGAGCATCGCGCTTTGGTTGCTTCCTCATTCGGCGCGATCGGCTCCGGATTGACGTCCGGGCGCTGCTGATGTCCCGGGTCCAGCCCGATCCGAACGCCCATGAGCGGAGGGACGGGGGTGGGTTTCGGCGTCGGCGTCGGCGTTGGGGGCAGCGTCGGCAGCGGCGAGGGTGTCGGCTGTTCCACGGCGACCGTTTCGACCTCTTCCGTCGGTTCGGGCGCTGCGGTCACGGGGATCGTCGGCGCAGGCGTATCCGAAACCAGCGCCTCCTGCGGCGTGCCGCAGGCGAACGCAAGCGTCAGAAGAAGCAATGCTGCGATCCGGAACCGTTTCATCAGAGAATCCTGCGCCCTTCCAGCGCCTTGGCGAGGGTGACCTCGTCGGTGTATTCGAGATTGCCGCCGATCGGGATGCCATGCGCGATGCGCGAGGTGGTGATGCCCATCGGCTTTAATAGCTTTGCAATGTAGGAAGCGGTCGCTTCGCCCTCTACGTCCGGGTTCGTCGCAAGGATGACCTCCTTGACCGTGCCGGTCTTACAGCGCTCCAAAAGCGCATTGATGCGCAGCGCGCCCGGACCGATGCCGTTCATCGGCGAGAGCGAGCCGTTCAGCACGTGATAGCGCCCGTGAAACTCGCGCGTTTTTTCCATGGAGAGCACGTCGCGCGCGTCGCTCACGACGCACACGACCTCGTCGGTCCGCTTCGGATCGGCGCACAGCTCGCAGGTCTCGAGGTCGGTGAACGCGCCGCAGATCGGGCACGGATGCACCTTTTCCCGCGCAGTCATGATTGCGTCCGCAAGCTCGGTCGCCTGTTCCTTCTGTACGCTCAGAATGTGGTACGCAAGCCGCTGCGCGGTCTTTCGTCCGATGCCGGGAAGACGGGCAAGCTGCGTCGTCAGTTTTTCGATGGATTCGATCGCCATATCAGAAGCCGAGACCCATGCCTCCGGTGATCTTGCTCATTTCACGCTCGACCGTGTCGCCCGCTTCCTTCAGCGCGGCGTTCACGCCCGCAAGGATCAGGTCCTCGAGCATCTCGACGTCGTCGGGATCGACGCACGCGGGATCGATTTTCACGGACTGCACCGTCTTGTCGCCAAGCACGGTGACGGTCACCATGCCGCCGCCAGCGGTCGCCGAAAATTCGGTCGCGTTCAGTTCCGCCTGCTTTTTCTCGATCTCCTGCTGCATTCTCTGGGCTTTCATCATCATCTGCTGCATGTTCATGCCGCCGCCCATTCCGCCTCTCGGGAATCCGCCTTTTGCCATATTGATACCTCCGTTATTTGATGGTCAGGGAGCTTCCGAACAGCTCCTTCAGTTTTTCTTCGTTTTTGTCCAGCAGCGCCGCGAGCCGGAACACGAGCGTCGTTTTGGGCCGCACCGCCTCGATCGCGTCCTTTGCGATCTTCAGGTTCCGCTCCGCGCGCATGCCGTTCATGCTGCTCTCCTGCGTCGCGGGGAACTCGACCGTGAGCGTGTCGCCGTCGAGCGCCGCGCCGCGCGTGTCCTTCACGTAGAAGTACACCATCGGGTTCAGCTCCATGATCTTCTTCTTCGCCGCTTCCCAGACCGTTTCCGCTTCGCCGCTTATCGCGGGGGCGGGGGTCGAGCTCCCCTTGTCAGGGAAGCTGGCACCGACAGGTGACTGAGGGGTAGTCGCCGGCACGTTGGGCGTCGGTTCCGGTTCGGATTCGTATACCGGTTCCGGCGGTTCCTCGAGCATCGGCGGCTCGTCCCACGGGGGGACGGGGTCGTCATGCGGGTCGTCGCGCCTTGCCTCCCCTGTGCAAGGGGAGGTGGCTTTGCCGTCAGGCAAAGACGAAAGGGTTGTCACCGGCCTTGCTTCGATGAGCGCCACCCGCGCTTCGAGCGCGGCAAAGCTTGTGTCGTCGACCGGGCGGCAGATGCGCACGAACGCCGCCTCGATCGGAATACGCGGGGCGGGGAACAGTCGAAGCTTATTCTGCACCGCAAGGATCTGCTCCATGGCGTAGAGGATGCGCGCCTCGTCCGCGTCCTTCGCGACCTTGAGGTAGCGCGCCATCTGATCGTCCGTGCAGTCGATGAGATCCGCGCAGTCGCCGCAGGTCTTGGCTAAAAGCAGCGCGCGGAAGTGCTTGCTTAGATCCGCCAGGAACACGCCGAGGTCTCTGCCGTTTCGTACCACGTCGTCCAAAGCACGTACCGCGTCCGCGGCGTTTCCGGAAAGCAGTGCCTTTGCCGTATCCTCAAGCACGGCGGAGGAAACGCTTCCGAGCGCGTCCAAAACGTCCTGTTCGGTCACGTGATCGCCCGCGTAGGAAAGGCATTGATCGGCAAGCGAGAGCGCGTCGCGCATGCCGCCGTCGGCGGCGCGGGCTATGAGACGCAGCCCGTTCGGTTCAATGCTTGCGCCCGCCTTTTCGAGCACGGATGTGAGGTTTGCCACGATGTGCGCGATCGTCAGCCGGTGGAAATCGAACCGCTGACACCGTGAAATGATCGTCGCGGGGAGCTTTTGCGGCTCGGTCGTGGCGAGGATAAAGAGCACGTGCTTCGGCGGCTCCTCGAGCGTTTTCAACAGCGCGTTGAACGCCGCGTTCGAGAGCATATGCACCTCGTCGATGATGAACACGCGGTATTTTAACTCCAGCGGCGCGAACTGCGCCTGCTCGATCAGCGAACGCACGTTGTCCACGCTGTTGTTGGACGCCGCGTCGATCTCGATCACGTCGGCACTGCCGTTTTTGATGAGCCGGCAGGCGGTACATTCCCCGCACGGTTCGCCGTCCTTCGGCGAAAGGCAGTTGACCGCGCGCGAAAGGATCTTCGCCGAGGTCGTTTTGCCCGTCCCGCGCGAGCCGCAGAACAGATAGGCGTGGGAAAGCTTTCCTTCCCGCACCTGATTTTTCAGGATGGTGGTGATATGATCCTGTCCGATGACCTCCGAAAAAAGCTCCGGACGGTATTCGCGGTACAATGCGCGTCGTGCCAAGGCGTCTGTTCCTTTCAGCGGCAGGGGCCGCATACTCTTTCATGATGCATTATAGCACATTCTTTTTGAAATCACAATCCGCAAGGTTGACCGAAAATTGAAATAAGTGTAAAATAACGATATGAAGCATGAAAAACGGTACCGTTCCACCGGAAAAATCGGCAAATATCTGACGCGATTCCGCATCATGCCCTGGCTTGAGCTGCTGCTCGTTCTGGGCTTTTTGGCCGCGCTCGGCTGGGCGATCTGGAAATTCGCCGTTCCGTTTTTCAATAACCTCGGCAGCCACGCCTATTCCTGTCAGAAGACGGTCGAAACGCCGGTCCCGGTCACGCCGGAGCCGACGCCGGTACCCACGCGCGACCCGTATCCCGACCATCCGCTGTACAGCGAGGATCTCCGGTCCGTGCAGACCGAGATCGTCATTCCCGAATACCAGTACGCGACGGACGTCTGCGTGTATCACGACACGATCTACGCGCCGATCGGAAATTACACGCCGGACGGCACGGCGGCGTTTGTGCGGCTGCTGCTTTACGATACCGCCCAAAAACAGCAGACGTTTTTGAAGCTCCCGCTGACCTATAAGAGCATCCGCTTCCCCGCAATGAACGACGAGTGGATCGTGTACCTTGACGCGGCGGCAAACGGCGGCGGGCAGATGACCGCGTACAACCGCGAAACGCAGGAAATGCGCGTGCTGAAGGTCGTGCATACCGGGCTTCCGAAGCCCGTCATCTGCGGCGATACGGCGTTCTGGATCGAGCGCACCGGGCAAAGCCGCGACAAGCTCTTTGCGGTCGATCTGAAGTCCGGCGAAAGCGCGACGCTCGCGATCTTTGACGGCGGTCCATACGCGCTGTCAAAGCCGTTCATGTTCGGAAGTACGCTTCTGTACGTCGCGCCGGACGGGGCTTTGACCACGCTGGACGTCGAGACCGGCAAGAGCGAAACGGTCCCCGTTTCGGGATACGTGCACGATCCGCAGATGAACGCGGACGGGATCGCGTTTCTCGATTCGGATCACACCGAAGACGGGCATATCCTCTGGTACGACGGACAACGAACCGTCGAGATCGCTTCAGGCGCGGTCGATTTCGTGCTCGGCAACGGGTTTATCGCGTATTCGCGGTTCGATAAGAATTACGTGTATTATTACGGCGACGGGACGACGTTCTGTACGACCAGAAGCGACGAGACCGCGATGCTTCTGGGCGGCGGCGAGGACGTGATCGTGTGGATGGACGTCACGTGGCGCGACAAGGACATCATGGAATTTATGACGGTCGGAGAAAAGAAATGAAGGAAAAAACGCTGTACGTCTGCGGAGAATGTGGCTATGAAACGCCGCGCTGGATGGGCAAGTGCCCGAGCTGCGGAAGCTGGAACACGCTCGTCGAACAGGAGCGCGTGCTGTCGCGTCCGTCCGTGACTGCCGGCACGAAGGCAGTTCCGCTGCAAAACGTCAGGGCCGAAGCGCAATCGCGCATTTCCACCGGCATTTCTGAGCTTGACCGCGTGCTCGGCGGCGGGCTCGTGAAGGGCATGGTCGTGCTTTTGGGCGGCGATCCCGGCATCGGCAAGTCGACGCTTCTTCTCGAAGCCGCGGACAACCTTTCCGCCTCCGGTCCGGTGCTTTATGTTTCCGGCGAGGAGAGCAATTCGCAGATCAAACTCCGCGCCGACCGGCTCGGCGTGAAGGGTGAAAATCTCTTTCTGTATACCGAAACGAACGCGGAGGAGACGATCGAGCGCGCAAAGGAAGTACGCGCGCAGATGCTGATCGTCGACTCGATCCAGACGATGGAGTGCGCGGCCGCCGAAAGCGCGGCGGGCAGCGTCTCGCAGGTACGCGCGTCGACGGCGCTGTTCACGCGGTTTGCCAAGGACACCGGCACGGTCGTGTTCATCGTCGGACACGTGACGAAGGACGGCGCGATCGCGGGACCGCGCGTGCTCGAGCACATCGTTGATACCGTTCTGTATTTCGAGGGCGACCGGCACGAGGGGCTGCGGCTTTTGCGCGCGGTCAAAAATCGCTTCGGCTCGACCGACGAGCTCGGCGTGTTCGAGATGTGCGGGACCGGCATGCGCGAGGTAAAGGATCCCGCGTCGCTGTTCGTTTCGGGTCGGAACGTCGCAGGCACCGCCGTGACATGCGTCCTGGAGGGCTCGCGTCCGCTCGTCTGCGAGATCCAGTCGCTTCTCGTCCCCACCGCGTTTCAAAGTCCCCGGCGCACCGCCGTCGGACTCGATTATAACCGGCTGAACGTGCTCCTTGCCGTGCTCGAACGCAAGGCGCGGCTGCACGTGTCCGACAAGGACGTCTATTGCGACGTGGCGGGGAGCTTGCGCATCGTCGACCGCGGCGCGGATCTTGCGACCGCGATGTGCGTCGCGTCCTCGATCCTCGAAAAGCCGCTGCCAGAAAAGACCGTTCTGATCGGCGAGGTGGGCCTTACCGGTGAGATCCGCTCCGCGTCGCAGCTCGACACGCGCATCAAGGAAGCGGTCCGCCTCGGCTACACGACCGTTCTGATCCCCGCCCGCGCAAAGGTCGGCGACCACGCCTGCCGTCTTGTCCGCGTCGGCGATATCTCCGAAGCGATCCGCGCGCTGTTTATGGAGGGATAATGCTGTATCACGGTTCTTATCTCGGCGGATTACGTGTCATCGCCGCCAATTCCCGTTCACATACGACCGGCAGACCGGTCGCCTATTTTACCGAAAGCCGCGCCTATGCGCTGGTCTGCTGCCGCCCGCCGGAGGAAAACTTCGTCACCGCGGGCATCGGAAAGGACGGCAGACTGCATTATTTTGAGCGATTCCCGGATCAGCTGGACGTGATGTACGCCGGGAAAGTCGGATATCTGTATACTGTGGAACGAGGCGGCAGCATGGCGCCTGCTTCAAAACCGCAGGCGTATGAAAGCGAAACGGATGTTCCCGTTCTGTCCTGCGAGCGCGTCGAAAACGTGTATGCAGCGCTTTTAGAGGAATTGCGGAAAGGAACGATGATCCTGCACCGGTATGAGGACGTCGATCCCATAGAACAGAAGCAAAACGCGATCGACATCCGGGAATCCCTTTTGATCGATCCGATCAGCAAACCGTACCGCGCGTTTCTGATCGAGCATTTCAAGGATTTGTGGGAGTGAATCGATCCGGAACAGAACCGGTAGGGACGGGCATTGCCCGTCCGCCGAATACAGAGGGAATGAACAAAACAATGAACAAGGATCAATTGCCGAAACGAAAAGAGAACCGGCTCCGCTGCTATGATTACACGGAAGACGGCGTCTATTTTCTGACGATTTGTACCGATCGCCGGCGACCGATCCTTTCGCAAATCGTTGATCGGAGCACACCGCTGCCGGATCATGTTTATGAACCGGTTCCGGAGATCGTTTTATCTGAAATCGGGTCGGTTGCGGAGCAATTGATCCAAGACATTCCGAATCGATATGATGGTGTCTGTGCGGACGCCTATGTCATTATGCCGAACCATATTCATATGCTGCTGCAGGTCGAAAGAAAGGGCGGACGGGCAATGCCCGTCCCTACCGGAGCACCGTCGATTTCACACATTATCCAGCAATTCAAAGGTGCAGTGACAAAGCGAGCAAAAGCGGTTGTATGGCAATCGCATTTTTATGATCATGTGATCCGAAACGAGGCGGATTATCTTGCGTGTCTTCGGTATATCGATGAAAACCCGTTGAAATGGCTCCTCCGACAGGACGAATATGTTATTTGAAGCGGACGTGTAATGCACGTCCCTACGGGATGCGGGCAAATATAACTCCGTAGGGACGACCATTGGTCGTCCGTTACGCTGACGCAATACGGATCAGGTAAGACTTATCTGTCTGCAAAAAAATGGCTGCTGCAACGATGCAACAGCCGTTCTTCTGTTTTGGGATTATCTGCCTGCGGCTTTGAGAACATGATCGAGGAGCACGCAGGTCGTGATGCTGCCGACGCCGCCGGGGACCGGTGTGATGGCGGAAACGACGGGGGAGACGCGGTCGAAATCGACGTCGCCCGAAAGCCCGCCTTTTGCTTCGTCCCAATGGATGCCCACGTCGACGACGATCTGATCAGGGTTTACAAAGTCCTCCGTGACGCTTTTCATCACGCCCGCGGCGCACACGAGAATGTCTGCTTCCCGCGCGATCGCGGGGACGTCGACCGTGCGTGTATGGCATGTCGTGACCGTGGCGTTTGCGTGCATCAAAAGCATCGAGACCGGACGCCCGATGACCAGCGACCGCCCGATGACCGTGGCGCGCTTGCCCTTCGGGTCGATGCCGTAGAAGCGCAGGATCTCGATCACCGCCTGCGCGGTGCACGGCGCAAAGCCGAGGTCCGTGTTTGCGTACACGCCCGCCAGCGAGCCGTCCGTCCAGCCGTCGACGTCCTTACGGGGATCAAACAGGGAACGGATGCGCTCTGCATCCAGCGTTTTCGGCAGCGGCCGGAACAGCAGGATGCCGTGCACCTTCGGATCGCGGTTGACCGCCTCGAACGCTTCCTCGAACTCCGCCTGCGTGACGGCTTCGGGCAGGATCACTTGTTTCAGTGTGACGCCCACCTGCTCGCAGCGTTTTATGACGCCCTTTTCATATGAAAGGTCGTCGGCGCGCTCGCCCACGCGGACGACGCACAGCGTCGGGTCAACGTTTTTTTCTTTGAGCGCTTCCGCGGTTTCGCGCATCCGCGCGATCATGGCGTCCGCGACGGGCTTGCCCTTCAGAAGTTCCGCCATGGATCAGTCCTGATAGATCGGGTATTTGTCGCAGAGCTTCTTGACTTCGGCGTCGATGTATTCCTTGGAATTCTCGAAGTCGTTGATCGCGAGCGCGATGCAGTGCGCGATCGTCTTCATGTCTTCCTCTTTGAGACCGCGGGTGGTGACGGCAGGCGTGCCGATGCGGACGCCGGAGGTCACGAACGGGCTTCTGGGCTCGCCGGGGACGGTGTTCTTGTTGACCGTGATGTGGACCTCGTCGAGACGGTTCTGCAGCGCCTTGCCGGATACGTCGAGGCCGATGAGGTCGAGCAGCATGAGGTGGTTGTCCGTGCCGCCGGAAACGATCTTGAGACCCTCGTCCATGAGCGCCTGCGCAAGCGCCTTCGCGTTCAGAACGACCTGGTGCTGATATGCCTTGAACTCGGGCTTCAGCGCTTCCTGGAGCGCGACCGCCTTGCCCGCGATGACGTGCATCAGAGGACCGCCCTGGATGCCCGGGAAGATCGCCTTGTTGAAGTTGAACTTATCCGCCGCTTCCTGGTTCGCGAGGATCAGACCGCCGCGCGGACCGCGCAGGGTCTTGTGCGTGGTGGTGGTGACGACGTCCGCATAGGGGAAGGGAGAGGGATGCTCGCCCGCCGCCACGAGGCCCGCAATGTGCGCCATGTCGACCATCAGGACCGCGCCGACCTCGTCGCAGATCTCACGGAATTTCGGGAAGTCGATCGTGCGGCAGTACGCGCTTGCACCCGCGACGATCAGCTTCGGACGGAACTCCAATGCCTTCTTGTGCACGTCTTCGTAGTCGATGACGCCGTTTGCGTCCACGCCGTAGGAGACGCAGTTGAAGTATTTGCCGGACATATTGACCGGGCTGCCGTGGGTGAGGTGACCGCCGTTAGAAAGGTCCATGCCCATGAACGTGTCGCCCGGGTTCAGCACCGCGAAGAACACCGCCATGTTCGCCTGTGCGCCGGAATGCGGCTGCACGTTTGCGTAATCGCAGCCGAACAGCTTCTTTGCGCGCTCGATCGCGAGATTTTCCACGACGTCCACGAACTGGCAGCCGCCGTAATAACGCTTGCCGGGATAGCCCTCTGCATACTTGTTGGTGAGCACGCTGCCCATCGCCATGAGCACCGCTTCCGAAACGATGTTTTCGGATGCGATCAGCTCAAGATTTCCGCGCTGACGGTTCAGCTCGTCCTGCATTGCCGCGCCGATCTCGGGATCGTACGCCAGAAGCTGCTTCAATGCTTCGTTTACCATGTGAGTTCCTCCTGTAAATTTGTTTGTTTATGAGCTTTCTTAGCGCAAAAAGCGCCCTTTTTGCTATGCTAAATGTAACGCGAACACGCGCCGGTGTCAACCCCTTCGCGGGGTATATTATCTTGCGATCCGGTCGTACAGCGCGAACGCTTTTTTGAGCACGTCCGCGTGGTCGAACGCGATCCGGATACCCTCCGGAAAGACGAGGTTTTCGCCGTCGCGCGTGACCGTGATCCACGCCGCGTCCGCCGCGTCGTCGCCCGCTTTGAAATGCACGTCTTCGCGCTTTACCGGAACCAGAAACGCGTCCGAAACGATCCAGCCGCGCGGATCGCGTCCGGGTTTCGAAAACAGCCCGATCTCATGGATATCGTCGACCGTGCATCCCGTCACGTTTGTTTCCTCCGTAAGCTCGCGCAATGCGCCTTCCTCCGCGCTTTCGCCCTGCTCCACGAACCCGCCCGGCAGCGCCCAGCAGCCGAGGTACGGATGGCTTTTACGGCGGATCATCAGCACGTCTTTTCCTTCGCTCAGCAGCACCGTGTCCGCTGTGAGATACGGCGCGGGATAGTGCTTGTCCCGGTAAGCCGCCAGGAATTCCCGTTCCGTCAATCCGTTGCTGTCCCGTACTTCCATGCGCGATCCCTCCTATATGCCTTACTTTTCTATTATACTGCGAAACGCACTCCGCGTCCATCGGTTTTTTCATGCGCGGGACGGCAAAAACCGGATTGAAACCGTCGTCTGCATATGATATAATAAAAAATACGAGTGAACTTTCCGAAAGGAGAAACGATATGAATATGAAACGACTGCTTGCGTTCCTGCTTGCCGCGTTTTTGCTGCTGCCGATGGGACTTTTACGTCTGCCGGCAGGAACGAGCGCCGACGCGGAAGAGGATATCTGGGTCAAGATTGAGCGGTACGAGAACAGGCGGCTCGACGAGCAGGGGATCGCGTCCGTCAACGCGGTCGAAACCGATTTTGCCGCCATGACGGACGGCGTGCAGAAAATCGTCGAAAACTGGAGCGGGTACGTGCCGGGTTCCGCGATCCGCAACGGCGATTTCCTGTTCTGGGACGGCGTTGACGGTACGGGCTACGGCTATTCGCCGCGGCTTCGCGCAAAGCTGCGTTCCGAATCGCTGACCGGCGCGGAGCCGGCGTCCGTGAGCGGGATCGAAACCGTGTCCTATGCGGTCAAGGGCGGCAGTCCCAATAGCTCCGAGGTCGCGGTGTTCGGACCGTACTACGGACTCGACACGAGCTTTACCGACCAGTACAAAAACGAGGGCAACTCCATCGCGCAGGCGACGGGCGGCGTCTGCACGGTCTATCAGGTGAACGATGCGACGATCGACAACATCGCGCACGCGCTCGAAACCTGCGGCACGGTCATCTTCGACTCGCACGGCGACACGGACTACGCGAGCGGCAACGATTATACTTCCCGCGCGAACACGTCCTATATCTGCCTGCAGAGCGGCACGGGCATCACGAGCGCGGACCAGGCGAGCGTGGAGGGTCCTTACGGCAGCTACAAGCACGCATACTTCGCGGGCTCCGGCTATTACGGAATGAAGTATTACTGCGTCGACGGCACGGCAATCGCGAACCATATGACAAGCTACGCGCCGAATAATCTGCTGTGGATGGCGATCTGCCTCGGCATGGCGACCGACGGCATGGAAGCGCCGCTGCGCGCAAAAGGCGTCGAGGTCGTTTACGGCTATTCGCAATCCGTCACGTTCTCCGGCGACTACGCGTGGGAGAAGCAGTTCTGGACCAAGATGAAGGGTGGTGCGGACGTAGCGGAAGCCGTCGCCTATATGAAGGAAAAGGTCGGATACAAGGATCCGTACACGAGCTCCTATCCCGCATACCCGATCGTCGTTTCGAGCGAGGACGTCTATCCCGGTCACGGCAACGTCGACGCGAAGCAGACGGTATACTCCTCATGGACGCTGTTCCCGCAGTTTACGGTGACGGCGGTCAGCAATGATACGACGCTCGGCACGGTGGAGACCTCCGGCACCACGGTCATCGCCACGCCGAAGACCGGCTGCGCCGTCGTGGGATATGACGTACTTTCCGGCACGGCGACCGTTACGCAAAACGGCGACGGGTTAAGTCGGACGCTGTTCTCGGTCCGCGCGGAAAGCGACTGCACGATCCGCATCAACTTTGCAAAGCGCGCGGCGGTCAAAGCGACGTTCGTGACGCCGGACGGCGTGAGCTGCGCCGCAATTTCGGGCTATACGGGCGATACGATCACGTTACCTTCGCCTTCCGGCACGCCGACGGCGAACGCGCACGCGTACGCGTTCTACGGCTGGGCAAACGCGCGCGTTCCGGATACGGACACGCGTCCCGACTGCCTGCGCGCCGGAGAATCCGTCGTACTGACGGAAAACAGGACGTTCTATGCGCTGTATTCCTACGCGGAGCAAAACGGCGCGCCGATCCCGGCGGGGACGTTCCTGCTGCTGATCGGCGAGCCGTCGGACTGGTCGGGCGAAGCCGTGCTGACGTATGACGGCGCGGTCGTGCTGTCCGCAAACACCAATGCGAGCAATGTAAGCACGTCCTCCGCGGCGGTTTCGATCGGCAGTACCGGCATTTCGGTCGCGGGCGACGCGCTGACGGACGTTCCGGATTCGTATATCTATGTGATCGAATCCGTCGGAAACGGCAAATACACGATCCGCATGAAGAACAGCGAGCAATATCTCTGCTATACAAGCAGCAGCAACAAGCTTTCCGTGACGAAGACGCTTTCGACGGCGGCAAAGAACCCGGCGTACTGGACGCTTTCGTGGAGCAGCGGCAAGCCGGTCGTTAAAAATGACCAGACGACGACGGCGACGCTGTGCTACGATACCGATAAAGCGTGCTTTACCTGCAAAAAGAACAATACCGGCGCACAGCTCACGGTCTATGCGGTGTCCGACAGCAGTCTCTTCTA
>JAFZIH010000085.1 GCA_017554455.1 Clostridia bacterium
GGTCCTTTGCGGAAACGTGCACGATGCCGTTCGCGTCAATGTCGAACGTGACTTCGATCTGCGGTACGCCTCTGGGCGCCGGCGCGATGCCCGCAAGCTGGAATCTGCCCAAGCTCTTGTTGTACTGCGCCATCTCACGCTCGCCCTGCAGAACGTGGACTTCGACGCTCGTCTGTCCGTCCGCCGCGGTCGAGAAGATCTGGCTCTTCTTGGTCGGGATGGTGGTGTTGCGCTCGATGAGTCGCGTGAACACGCCGCCGACGGTTTCGATGCCGAGCGAAAGAGGCGTGACGTCGAGGAGCAGGATGTCCTTGACCTCGCCGCCGAGCACGCCGCCCTGGATCGCCGCGCCGATCGCGACGCATTCATCCGGGTTGATGCCCTTGAACGGCTCCTTGCCGGTGATGTTCTTGACCATCTCCTGTACCGCAGGAATTCTGGACGAACCGCCGACGAGGATGACCTTGTTGATGTCGCTGTTAGAAAGTCCCGCATCCGCCATCGCTTTCTGGACGCAGACGCGCGTCTTGTCGACGAGGTCCGCGGTCAGCTCGTTGAACTTTGCGCGGGTGATCGTGCAGTCGAGGTGCAGCGGACCGGCCGGTCCCTGCGTGATGAACGGGATGTTCACATTGCTCTGGGTCATGCCACTTAGTTCGATCTTTGCCTTCTCCGCCGCTTCCTTCAATCTCTGCAGCGCCATCTTGTCCTTGCGGAGGTCGATGCCGTTGTTTCTCAGGAAGTCGGACGCAATGTAGTCGATCAGGCGCTGGTCGAAGTCGTCGCCGCCGAGACGGTTGTTGCCCGCGGTCGCAAGCACTTCGAAGACGCCGTCGCCGATCTCGAGGATCGAGACGTCGAACGTGCCGCCGCCGAGGTCGTAGACCAGGATCTTCTGGTTCGTTTCCTTATCGAGACCGTACGCCAAAGACGCCGCCGTCGGCTCGTTGATGATACGGAGCACTTCGAGGCCCGCGATGCGGCCCGCGTCCTTCGTCGCCTGACGCTGACTGTCCGTGAAGTATGCCGGCACGGTGATGACCGCCTGCGTGACGGTCTCGCCGAGATATGCTTCCGCGTCCTGCTTCAGCTTCTGCAGGATCATTGCCGAGATCTCCTGCGGCGTGTAGTCCTTGCCGTCAATGTGGACTTTATAGGCGGAACCCATCTCACGCTTGATCGAGGAGACGGTCCTGTCCGGGTTCGTGATCGCCTGACGCTTCGCGATGGAGCCGACGAGACGCTCGCTGCCCTTGAACGCAACAACGGACGGGGTGGTTCTTGCGCCTTCCGCGTTGGGGATGACGACGGGATCGCCGCCCTCGAGGATCGCGACGCAGGAATTGGTGGTGCCAAGGTCGATACCGATAATCTTACTCATATTCTTATACCTCCGGATTCTTTGAAGATTTTTCTTTTTTATTCTATGCAAACAAGCTTGCTTTACTTGTTGTCGCCTTATTCGCTGACCTTCACCATGCTGTGGCGAATGATCTTGTCTTTGACTTTGTAGCCCTTCTGGAAGGTCTGCACGATGTTGCCGCTTTCCATGCCGTCGACCGCTTCGGTCATCACCGCGTTGTGCAGTTCGGGATCGAACGCGCCGTCCGACGGAATCTCCTCGAGCCCTTCCTTTTTGAGGATCTCGGCGAACTTCTTATGCACGAGCTTCACGCCGTCCGCCCAACCGTCCGCGCCCGGATCGCTCTCTGCGACCCGGTCGAAATCGTCCAGCACCGGCAAAAGCGCTCTTAGGCAGTCGCGCCTGCCCTCTTCGTAGCTGTCCGCACGGACCGACGCATTCCGCTTGCGGAAGTTGTCGAAATCCGCCTGATTGCGCTGCAGAAGCGCTACCGTGTCGTCGTACTTTTTCTGCAGCTCGTCGATGTGCTTCTTGACCGTTTCAAGCTCCTCCTGCGTCATGGTGACGACTTCGGGCTGTTCTGCGGTCTCCTTCTGCTCCTCTGCGATCTCTTCGACCGCTTCGGGCTTCTCTGCCGGTTCCACCGGCTTGCTCTTCCTGGAAGCCAAGTTGCTACTCCTCCTTCAAAAACGATTGCAGGACCGTTCCGAGATTGGTCTGCACATTTTTCAAAATACTCAGCACGCGGGCGTAGTCCATGCGGGTCGGTCCGATCACGCCGAAGCTGCCGACCGGCGTACCGTTCACGCGGTAACTCGCGGTGACCACGCTGCAGTCCTGAAAGCCCTCCTGCTCGTTCTCGCTGCCGATCGTGACCGTGAACTCCATGCTCGACGCCTTTTTCAGCATCCGGTACATATCGTCCTTCTGCTCGACCGTCGCAAGGAACGTCCTTGCCTTCGATACGTCGCTGTACTCGGGGTACTCGAGCATGTTCGTCGCGCCGGAAAGCTCGACCATGCGCCGGTCGCGCGACTGGCTCTCGCAAAGCCGCGCAAGCAGCGATTCCACGAAGTCCGCACGTGCGGAAAGCTCGCCGCCGAACTCGCGCACAAGCTTCGACGAGACCGTCGACATCCGGCAGTCATGGAACCTTGCGGTGATCGCTTTGCTGATGCGGTCCAGCTCCTCCGGTCCGATGTCCTCGGGCACGTCGATGACCGTGTTCTGCGAAACGCCCGCGTCGGTGACAACGACCGCAAGCGCTTTGCCCGTCGTCAGCGGAATGAGCTGCAGATGACGGAGACGGTTCACGCCGATGTCCGGCATCATGACGAGCGCCGTGTAGTGCGTGATCTCCGAAAGCGCCTTTGCCGTTTCGCGCAGCACCGCGTCGACGCCGTGGACGTGCTCGCGGAAGTATCCGTACAGGAGCTTGGATTCCTCGTCGGATAGATGCGCGCGTTGCATCATCTGATCGACGTACAGGCGGTACGCTTTCTCGGACGGGATGCGTCCCGCACTCGTGTGCGGCTGCGCAAGGTAGCCGAGCGTTTCGAGGTCCGCCATCTCGTTGCGGATCGTCGCGGACGACCACTTCATGCCGCTCTGACTCAGTGCCTTCGATCCCACCGGGCTTGCCGAAAGGATGTACTCGTCAACGATCGCACGCAGGATCTGCAGCTTTCTCTGATCCAGTTCCATGCGATCGCCTCCTTTCTTTTAGCACTCCGTTTCTTCGAGTGCTAATCACTATGCATAAGATACCACTATGATGCACAATAGTCAAGTGAACTTCAAGGCAACAATGTGAAACTAAGGTGAACTCTGAAAATGCCTTCATGCGGCGCAGCCGCAATTCATGTCCGCAGGCATGGTACGCGCGGGGAGCGCGCGATCTTCCTCTGTAACGTAGTGGATTCATGCGCAAAGCGCAATTCATGGCGAAGCCAATTCATGCCGCAGGCAATTCATTCGCAGATGGTAGCTCTTGCATACAGAGAAATATTCCGTTATACTGCATTACATCCCGACAATTCGGCGTTCCCGATGGTATTATTAGTGAAAGGAGGGCAAAGAATATGTCAAAATCTTTGTTGCGTACGGACAAAGAGCTTGCGGAACTCTATGAGCGGCACAAAAGCACGGTCTGGCGCGTCTGCTTTGCTTACCTGAAAAACACCTCCGATACCGAGGACGCCGTGCAGGAAACGTTTATTCGACTGATCAGAAGCGGTCCCGCCTTTGAAAGCGAGGAGCACAAAAAGGCATGGCTGATCCGTACCGCGTCGAACGTCTGTAAAAACATGCTCGGTCATTGGTGGCGCAAGCGCGAAAGCATCGAGCAGTTCCACGATCTGCCGGATGCGGAAAAAGCGGACGCAAGCGACGTTTTAGAGGCGATCACGGCACTGCCCGACAGATACAAAACCGTCGTCTATCTCTATTACTATGAGGGCTATACCGGCGCGGAGATTAGCAAGATGCTGAAGAAGCCGCAGTCGACAATCCGCAATCATCTGCGCGAAGCGCGCATCATTCTGAAAGAAAGGTTAGGTGATTTCGATGAAGAACGATAAAATCATTGCCGCATGGAACAC
>JAFZIH010000086.1 GCA_017554455.1 Clostridia bacterium
AAAACGCCGCTGCTTTCGATCATCACGGCGATCGACTACGATCATATGCACATTCTGGGCGACACGATCGAGGAGATCGCAAGCGCGAAAGCGGGCATCGTCAAGGACGGCGGCACGGTGCTGTTCTACGGACAGCATGAAAACGCGCTGCCGGTGATCGAGACGGCATGCGAAAAGCACGGGGCGGAGCTGCATGTCGTCGATCGTTCCACGCTGAAAGAAGGCACGTATGATCTGCACGGGCAGACATTCGATTATCGCGGCTATCGGGATCTGCGGCTCGGACTTTTAGGCAAGTATCAGATGAAAAACGCCGCGACCGTGATCGACGCGGTCGAATTGCTCCGCACAAAAGGCGTTGCGATCTCCGACGAAGCGCTGCGTAGGGGGCTTTCCGAAACGGTCTGGCCGGCGCGGTTCGAGCTATTAAGAGAAGATCCGCCGTTCTTTGTCGACGGTGGGCACAATCCGCACGGCGTCAGAGGTACGGTCGAGACGTATCAGCGGCTGTTCCCGGATCGTAAGGCAAAGATCATCATGGGAATGATGCGCGACAAGGACGTTTCGCAGTCGATCGGATTGCTTTTGCCGATCGCGAAAGAGTTCTATACTGTTACACCGAACAACGACCGCGCGATGCCGAGCGAAGAACTTGCCGCACTGATCCGCACATTCGGTGCGACGGCGACGCCGTTCTCCTCGGTCGCGGACGCGATCGAAACCGCCGCACGCGGGGAAGAGCCGTCGCTTGCGGTCGGTTCGCTGTACATGGCAGGCGAGGTGCATGAGGCATTCCGCACGCTGATGAAAATGGGAAAATTCGAAGAATGAAGCTTTTGGCGCTTGACATCGACGATACGCTGGTCATGACCGGCAAGCTTCCGAGTGAACGGCTCAAAAAAGCCGTCCGCCTTGCCGAGGACCACGGCGTTACGATCGTCCTTGCAACGGGGCGCGGCTTTTTGGGCACGCAAAAGATACGCGAATCTCTTTCGGCATACGGTCCGCTGATCCATTACGGCGGCGCGGTCGTGTCCGACGGAAGGACGGGTGAGCATCTTTACGTGAATTATCTGCGCCCGGAGGACGTGGTGACGGCGATTGCGGTCGCCGATTCGTTCGGGATTCATGCGCAGATCTATGAGGAGGATACGGTCGTCTTCCGTCAGGAAAATGCGTTTACGAAGCAGTATACCGGCATATTGAATCTGCCGTTTATCGTCGATCCGCATCTTCTGTACCGACCGCTCGACAACATTCCGAAAGTCCTGTATGCCGTCGATCCGGCAAAGGAGACGGAGCTTTTCAAGGAGATCCGCGCGCTCTTGCCGAAGCATCTGTCCGTGCTTTGCTCAAAGCCCGGCTTCATCGAAATCGGTTCGATCTCTTCAACGAAGGGCTCCGCTTTGGAGAAAGTCGCGGCAATGCTCGGCATAGCGCGAAAGGACGTGACGGCGATCGGCGATAATACGCTCGACCTTGACATGATCGAATGGGCGGGGACGGGCGTGTGCGTCGCAAACGCCAACGCGCTCGTCAAGGAAAAGGCCGATCTGATCATCGGCAGCTGCGAAAACGACGGTGTTGCGGAATATCTGGAATCCATATTTGCGTAAAAAGGGAGCACGGAAGTGCTCTCTTCTTTTACAGATCCACGTGATCCGAAAACGGCGGGGTGAACGAGCGACCGACGCTCGAAAGCGCCTGCGTGAATACGTTTGTAAAACCGAGCGAGATGCAGTAATCAAGCGCTTTTTCATATTCGCGCGGCGTCAGCGGTCTGTCGAGCGGCTTAACGGTGCATTCGGGGATCGGCGTGAACTGTGACATCAGCGAGATCGGACAATCAATACCGAATCGACTCTTGATCGCGTCCAGAACGCTTCTTGTATCGAATACGCATCCCGGCAGAACGAGGTGCCGGATACGGACGCCTTTTTTTGCAATGCCGTTCTCGTCGGTCTCCATATATCCGACCTGACGGATCATCTCGGCAATGGATTCGATCGCCGTTTCAAAATAGTCCGCGGCGCGCGAGAATTTCAGCGACAGACGCGGATCGAGATATTTAAGATCGGGCAGGTAGATATCGACAAGCCCTTCGTATGCGCGGATCGTTTCCACGGTTTCGTACGCGTTCGTGTTGTACACGATCGGGATGGACAGTCCCTCGGCTTTCGCAAGGCGCAGCGCGGCGACGATGGCGTCTTTGTGCGGCGTCGGCGTGACGAGGTTGATATTGTGTGCGCCGTGTTCCTGCAGCTTCAGCATAACGTCTTCAAGGCGGGGAACGTCAAACACTTCACCGAGCGTTCCGCTCGTCAGGACCATGTTCTGACAGAAAATGCATTTCAGATTGCAGCCCGAAAAGAAGATCGTACCGCTGCCGCGTGTGCCGCTGATACACGGTTCCTCGTCAAAATGCAACGCTGCACGCGCTACGCGCACAACGGAAGAACAGCCGCAGAAACCGGCTGCGACTGTTCGATCGACTTTACAATTCCGGGGGCAGATGCTGCACGACATGATCAGAATACGCGCCTTCCGCAGACAAAATGTTCATACCAATAGGAGGAGAATGAGCTTTTCACAACTTCCCCTTTACTGGAGCTTGCATGTATAAACGAACCTCCGCCGATATAGATTGCCGTATGATTGACGCGTTCGCTTGTTTTGCTGTTAAAGAACAGCAGATCTCCGCGCTGCAGATCATCGACGGAATCGATCCGTTTCCAACTGTTGTTTTCCGAGTAGGAATGTGCGCTGCGGCGGCTGACCGACACGCCTGCTTTTTTCAGACAATAATAGACGAGACCGGAGCAATCGAAGGAATCTGGTCCTTCGTCACCGAGAACGTAAGGATCGCCGATCTGGTTTTTTGCGCAGCTGATCATACCGTCAATGCTGTGTGAATAACCGGAATCGTCGCCGGACGACGGCTCTTTGGTGGGTTTCGGCGTATTCGTCGGTTTCGGCGTATTCGTCGGTTTCGGCGTGTTCGTCGGTTTCGGCGTTTTTGTCGGTTTCGGCGTATTCGTCGGTTTCGGCGTTTTGGTCGGCTTCGGCGTTTTGGTCGGCTTCGGCGTCGCGGTCGTTTTTTTCGTGGCGGTCGGCTTCGGTGTTGCCGTCTTGGAAGAATTTGTTGATGCGGCCTTTGTCGGTTTCGGCGTCGGTGTCTTTGTCGGCTTCGGGGTAGGCGTTTTGGCGGGCTTCGGCGTAGGCGTTTTCGCGGGCTTCGGCGTAGGCGTTTTGGATGGACGCGGCGTCGGAGATTTGGTCGGTCTCGGCGTAGGCGTGGGCGTCGGTTCCGGGGTCGGCGTATTGAGAGGGATCGCATTATCGGAATACAAAAGATCCCAATCATCCCGCGTGATTTGTCCGTCGACCTCTTTGTCGTTTTTTGTCTGGAACTTCCGGACAGCGTCTTCCGTATTCGGTCCGTAGTATCCGGTGATGCGATCGGAATAATAACCGAGATCCCGGAGCTGCCGCTGAACGCCCTTTACGTCGGAGCCGCTGTCATTAAGCTTGATGCGATACTCCTGCGCACTGTCGGAGAACAGCATTTCCTGGAGCGCGGCGGAAGCGATCCCGTTTTGTTCGGTATCAGTCGCACGCTGAAACAGCGTAACGGCATTTTTGGTAGATTCGTTGTAAAGTGTACCGGGATCGTCTGCTTCCATATAGCCGAGATCCATCAGCTTTTGCTGCAGCGCGGAGACCTCCGCGTTGTCATCGTTAATTTGCAGCGTGGAATAATGAGAAATGTCGATACGGCTGTCCGAGGGGGCAGGGGTCGGCGTCTGTTTCGGGACGAAAGCGGCAAGAGAAGGCCGCGGCGTCGCGCTGCTCAGAGAAACGGAGTCCTCTTTCGTCGTCAGGTATTCGGACACGATATTTGCGGAGGGAAAAGGAGAGATCTCGCGATCGCGCAGGATCAGAAACAGCCCGACGGTGCAAAGGACCGCCGCAACGAACAACGCAATCAGACCGCGCAAAGCGATCGGCATAGATCTGCGTTTCTTTCCGGGCAGCATTCTGATCTCTTTCTCCATTGTTCGACTCCTTTCGATTTTCATTATAGCATACCGCTTGCAACATAATCTTGAAATTTATATAAATTATTTCCAAACAGAGAAAGATGTGCTATACTGATTACAAATACATGATTGCAGAATGACGGCATCTCTATGGTATTGTTAAGTGTAGAAAATCTTAAAAAGTCCTTTGCGGATCGGACGCTTTTTTCGGACGTATCCTTTGAGATCCGTACGGGTGATCGCGTCGGTCTGATCGGCGTGAACGGAAGCGGAAAAACAACGCTGATGCGGATCCTGATGGGAAAAGAACCGTATGACGGCAGCTCTTTCGGCATGCCGCAGGGGACGAAGCTGTCCTACGTGGAGCAGATCCCGAAGCTTGATGCGGATATGGATCTTTACACGTTCACGCTTGAAGCATATCGACCGCTTCTGGATCTCGAGGCAGAGGAAGCGAGGATCCTGCAGAAGCTCGAACAGGGTGAAGGAGATCGCGACAAACTCATCGCAAGGCAGGCAGTGGTCGTTGAAACGCTTTCGCGGGAAGACGGTGCGACGTTTCGCGCGATGACGCGATCCGCGTTGTTGGGACTCGGGTTCTCGGAAGACGATCTCACGCGTTCCGTATCGTCATTCTCCGGCGGGCAGATCAGCAAGGCAATGCTTGCGCGCGCGATCCTGTCCCGCGCCGATCTGCTGCTTCTGGACGAGCCGACGAACAACCTTGACGTCACGGCGATCCGATGGCTGACAGAATATTTGAGACAGTTCAAAGGCGCGGTGCTCGTGGTATCGCACGATCGCGCGTTTCTGGACGATACCGTTACGCGCATGCTGGAGCTGCAGCACGGAAGGATCCGCGGTACGGAAGGCAATTATACGCGCTACATGGAACTGAAACTTGACGCGCGCGAGCTTGCCAAAAAACAATATCTGCGCAAGCAGAAGGAGATCCGCCGCATCGAAGGGATCATCGAACAGCAAAAAAGATGGAATCAGGCGCATAACTACGTCACGATCGCATCGAAACAGAAGCAGATCGACCGGATCAAAGAGGACATGGTCGAACCGGAACGAGACGAAAAGTCCATCGTTTTCCGCTTTCCTACCCCGCAGCCGACCGGAAATGAAGTTATCGTTCTGCACGATCTCGGGATGCGGTTCGGTGATCATCGCGTGTTCTCCGGACTGAACGCGATGATCACCGCAGGACAATGCGTCTGTCTCATCGGAGCGAACGGCTGCGGCAAGACGACGCTCCTGAAGATCCTGACCGGAAACGAACGTCCGACGGAGGGTACGTTCAAGATCGGCGCCGGCGTACGGATCGGTTATTTTGCGCAGAACACCTATGAGCTGAACGACGCCAACACCGTGATCGAGGAACTTGACGAAGCATTTCCCGCCATCGAACGGAACACGCTGCGCGGATATCTCGGAATGTTTCTGTTCAAGTTCGACGATATCGACAAGCGCATCGGAACGCTTTCCGGCGGGGAGAAAACGCGTATTCGGCTATTAAAGCTCGTGCTCTCCGGCGCGAACGTACTTTTACTGGACGAACCGACGAACCATCTGGATATCGCTTCCGCGGAAATGCTCGAAAGCGCTTTGGAAAAGTTCACGGGAACAGTGCTGATCGTAACGCACGACCGGTATATGGTGAGACGCCTTGCAGATCGCGTGATCCTGATGACCGAAAACGGACTGATCGAACAGCAGGACGAAGAAGAAGATCTGTTCGAACGGATCGTCGAACACAAGCCGGAAAAACCGAAACAGAAAGAGCAATCCGTTTCCGACAATCTGTTTCTGAAACGTAAAGATTACAAACAGCGTCGGGCAAAAGCAAAGCAGGAGCTTTATCGGATCGAACAGCGGATCGCGCAGAATGAAACGGAAAAAAAGGACGCGGAGCAAGCGTTGAATGAGGCGCAGACCGGCAACGACTTCCGCCGGATGCAGCAGTTGTATGAAACCGTATCTTCACTTGAAGCGGAGGAAACCGAACTTTATGAACGGCTGGAGCAGGCCGAAGCAGAGCTTGCCCGCATCGAAACGGAGGAAGAGGTATGATCTGGCATTATTTTCCCATCGGAATGCGTTTTCCGGTCGCTGACTTTTCCGAGGAAACGCGTCGCGCCTGCTGGAGGATTGCGCTCGACGCCGTATTTGCGTCCGACGCGACGCAGACCGGGCTGTACGAAGCGTGCGAAACATTCGATCCGATCGCGCAAAGCCCCGTGTATATCTGCATTGTGTGTTATGTCGGGATCAAACAGTCCCGTGCGGCAGGCGAGACCCTGCATTCTTTGGATGCATTGATGACGCGGCTTTGCCTTCATAAGCCGCTTGTGCAGGCAAATACGCTTGAAAACTTCGGGCCGTATCCGATCCTTGCCGAAATCGACGGCGAGGGGAAGATCAAACCGACCGAAGCAGGCGCGCCGTTCATACCGACGGAACCGCCGACGCCTATGCGGTCGTGTGAGGGGAATACAATCTTGATAACGCCGTCCTTCGATGGCAATGCCGATGCGGAACGCTTGAGCCGCATGATCGGTATTGCAGCGGCGGAACATGGTTTCCGTGTGCACAGGATGGAGGTTTCGGACGGCGGCAAGGGGGCGGTCCGTGCGCTGGTATCCGGAACGAACGGACGCTTTGAAACGGTCATGTGCGAGAACGTAAACGGTGACCGCGTCGGGATGCTTGTCGGCGTGATCCCCGGCAATATCGCGGTGATCGGATCGGAAGACGCAGTCGGATCGTCCGAAACGACGCCGTTTTCGGAACGGTCAAGCGCATGCGTCGGTACGATGATCAAAAAGACGCTCGATCTCGGGTTCCGGAAGATTTGGATCGGTCTCGGCAATTCACCGGTCGACGATTTCGGATTCGGCGCGCTGCAAGCGCTTGGTATGTGCTTCGCCGATGCGGACGGCGAGAACGTCGTTCCGTGCCGTGGATCCGTGCAAAGGATCGCAACGGCCGATCGCAGCGGATTGGATGCGCGTCTATCGGAGACCGAATTGACGGTTTTGTGTGCTTCAGAGACAACGCTGTGTGCGGAAACGCTTGTTGCGCTGCTCGGCGGAAATCCGAACGCAACCGGCAGCGGCGCGGCAGGAGGGCTCGGCTATGCGCTTTCGTCCATAGGCGGCAAATTGCTGCCGGGCGTGCAGACGATCCGAGATTGCATCGGATTAAAGGAAGCGCTTACGAATGCGGACTTCTGTATCGGCTGGCCTGAGCTTGATGAAAAAGAACTGATGCAGTCGTATCCGAACCTGAAAGGTGTTGCCGTATACCCGAGCGGGGAAGAACCGGATGAGACAAAGATCGCGGAATGGTTCGATCGTTCGATCCTTCCTGCATTCGGAAAAGGCGTTGTCAATCCCGCGGAATTATGATATACTATTTTATCAAGTTTACAGGAGGAATAATCGTATGCGCATGGTCGATCTGATCGAAAAAAAGGTAAACGGCGGAACGCTTTCCGGCGATGAGATCCGCTACATTGTCAATGGCTTTACGGACGGTTCGATCCCGGATTATCAAATGTCCGCATTCCAGATGGCGGTCGTGTTCAACGGCATGACCGATCGGGAGACCGCCGATCTGACGATGGCAATGATGCACTCCGGCGACGTGGTCGATCTTTCCGATCTGCGCGGCGTGAAGGTCGACAAGCATTCGACCGGCGGCGTCGGCGATACGACGACGCTCGTCATTGCGCCGCTCGTCGCGGCGTGCGGCGGTACGGTCGCAAAGATGAGCGGACGCGGACTCGGTCACACGGGCGGCACGCTTGACAAGCTCGAATCGATCCCCGGCGTCTGCATCGAACAGCCGATGGATAGGTTCAAGGAGATCGTGAACGAGATCGGCGTAGCTGTCATCGGACAGACGGGCAATCTCGTTCCCGCCGACAAGAAAATGTACGCGCTGCGCGACGTGACGGCGACGGTCCGCAGCATTCCGCTGATCGCTTCGAGCATCATGTCCAAAAAGCTTGCGGCAGGCACCGACGCGATCGTACTTGACGTCAAGACCGGCACCGGCGCATTTATGCAGACGGTTGACGAAGCAGAAAAGCTTGCGCATCTTATGGTCTCAATCGGTAAGCTTGTCGGCCGCGAATGCGTCGCGGTCATCACCGATATGAATCAGCCGCTGGGCCTTGCGGTCGGCAACGCGCTGGAAGTGCGAGAAGCGGTTGAACTTCTTTCCGGCAAGATTCCGGCAGGTGATCCGCTGTACGAAGTCTGCATGCTCCTCGGCGTACACATGATGCGGCTCGGCAAGCTTGCCGAAACCGAAGTCGAAGCACGCGAAAAACTTGAATCCGCACTGCATTCAGGCGCGGGACTCAAGAAGCTTAAGGAGATGATTGCGGCGGAAGGCGGCGACGCATCGTATATCGACCTCGATCGTATCGACGAGCTCTGCAAGGTCAGAACGATCCTGAACGTGTATCCGAAGCGCGCTGGCTATATCTCTTCAATGAACGCGGAGCGGATCGGGACCGCCGCACAGATCCTCGGCGCAGGACGCGCCACAAAGGAGGAGAGCATCGACCCGGCGGTCGGTCTCGTCATGAAGAAACGCCTCGGCGACTTCATTCGTGCGGACGAACCGCTGTGCGTGATGTACGTCAACGATGAGAGCAAGGTCAACGCCGCGCTCGAAATGTTCCACAGCGCGTTTACGTACTCCGACGCAAAGCCGGAATACCGGCCGATGGTTTACGACGTCGTTCGCGCCTGATCCGACAGAATAAAAGAAAATGACGACTTATGCGGCGCACCCGGAAACGGGCGTGCCGTTTCGGGAAAGGGAAACCATGAACCGACTGCTTTTGGCAATCGACGGAAACAGCTTACTGTTTCAGGCATACCATGCGTTCTTCAAAGCAAATCTGACCACGCGCGACGGCTTTCCAACCGGCGCGCTGAAGGGCTTTTTTACGAAGCTCCTCGAGCTTCTGAAACAGGAACCCTCACACGTGCTCGTTGCATTCGACGTACATCAGCCGACGTTCCGCCACGAACGCTACGCGGATTATAAACTCGGCCGCAAACCCGCGGATGAGGATCTCAAAAAGCAAATGCCTGTCGTTCGCGAGATTTTGAAGAGCATGGGCATTGCGGTCATCGAATGTCCGCGGTATGAGGGCGACGATATCCTCGGCACGTTTGCACGCCGTGCGGAAGCCGATGATATGGACACACTGATCGCGACCGGCGACCGCGATTCGTTCCAACTGATCACAGAACGCACGAAAGTGTACTACACAAAGGACAATTCGATTGTAGACACAGCGGTATTGCAAGAAAAATACGGATTGACGCCGGATCACATGCGCGATCTCAAAGCGCTGATGGGCGACAGTTCCGACCACATTCCGGGCGTTTCGGGCGTCGGGGAAAAGACCGCATTGAAACTGCTTTCCGAATACGGCGATCTCGAGGGCGTGCTGTTGCATGCAACGGAAATCAAGGGAAAACTCGGCGAACGCCTTCAAAGCGAAGCCGAAAACGCACGCTTTTCCTATTGGCTCGGTACGATCGCGACTGAAGCGCCGGTCAGCGAAACGCTGGACGACTGTGCGTTCTCCTTTGAAAAGACCGGCGGCGCAAAACAACGTCTGTACGATCTGGAATTGAACAGCATTGCAGATAAACTGCCCGGCGGAGAAACTCCTAAACAGGACGACGCTATCCCGACGGTCGAAACCGTTGCGATCACAGATGCGGAGGAAATGCAAAAAGCACTTGATGCGCTTGCTTCCTGCGATGCAGTCGCCGTGACGGCGTTTCCGTCGCTCGCGTTTGCCGGATCCGCAGACACAGCGTACGTGCTGACAGCGGGCGAAACGCTGTTCGACGCTTGCATGGATGAGGACGAGGCGTACAGAATGCTCGGCGTGTTTATCCGTACCCATAAAAAGCCGATGCTTGCTTTCGACGCAAAAACGATCTTCCATCGCTGCGGCTTTGACGCCGATGCACTGCCGACGCTGTTGTTCGACGCGATGCTTTCGGACTATCTTCTGCAGAGCAACCGTCCGGTCGAAAGCTATGAAGCACTCTGCCGCGCGTGGCTGAAGACCGAAAAAGCAAGCCCCGCATATCTGTTCGCTCTGTATCCGCGAATGTCCCGCGCGATCGAGGAGAACGGGCTGCAGACGCTTGAACGCGACGTGGAGCTTCCGCTTCTTTCGGTGCTTTACGGTATGGAACGGATTGGGTTTATGACCGACGAAACGGTCCTGCATACGTTGCACACACGCTTTTCGGAGACGGCGTCGACACTCGAAGCGCGAATCTATGAACAGGCGGGGGAACGGTTCAATATCCTCTCGACCAAACAGCTCGGCAGGATCCTGTTCGAAAAGCTCGGACTGCCGTCCGGGAAAAAGACCAAGACCGGGTTTTCGACGGATGCGGACACGCTGGAAGCGATCGCGCCGCTGCATCCGATCGTCGGCGACGTGCTGCAGTATCGGTTCTTGATGAAACTCGACAGTACGTTTGTCGAGGGCTTGCTGAAACAGCGCGACGCAAATGGACGCATCCATACGCGGTTCATGCAGTGCGTGACGGCGACGGGACGCATTTCCAGTACGGAGCCGAACTTGCAGAACATCCCGGTCCGTACGCCGGAAGGCAGAGAGATCCGCAAAGCGTTTATCCCGAGCGAGGGAAACGTCCTCATCGGCGCGGACTATTCGCAGATCGAACTTCGCCTGCTTGCACACATCAGCGGAGACGAAGGGTTCATTGACGCGTTCAACGGCGGAGAGGATATCCATGCACGCACGGCCGCCGAAGTCTTTCATGTACCGCTTGCGTCCGTCACGAGCGAACAGCGCAGTGCGGCGAAAGCGGTCAATTTCGGCATCGTCTACGGCATCTCCGATTTCGGACTTGCGAGGAATCTGGGCATATCCGTCCCGACAGCCGCCGGTTATATCCGCCGCTACTTCGAACGATATCCGAAGGTGCAGGCATATCTGAAAGAAAGCGTCGCTCGCGCCAAGGAGCGCGGCTACGCGGAGACACTGTTCGAACGCAGACGCCCGCTGCCCGAGCTTTCCGCAAGCAATTACAACGTCCGTCAATTCGGCGAGCGCGTTGCGATGAACATGCCGATCCAGGGTACGGCGGCGGATATCATCAAGATCGCGATGGTACACGTTGACCGCGCGCTCAAAGAAGGCGGATTCAAAGCGCGTCTTGTCCTGCAGATCCACGACGAGCTGATCGTCGACTGCCCGCGCGACGAGGCAAACGACGTGATGAAGTTGATGCAGGACGCCATGGAAGGCGTCGCGTCGCTGTCTGTTCGGCTCGTTGCCGAAGAAAAATGCGGAGAAAGCTGGTACGAAACAAAATGACGCGCATCATCGGCATAACAGGAGGCATCGGTTCCGGAAAAAGCACGCTTGCACTGTGCTTTTCCGCACATAATATACCGGTGATCGACGCAGACGAGATCTCGCGGTTTGCGCTGACGCCGGCGTCCGCATGCTTTTCGGACGTGATCGCGCTGTTT
>JAFZIH010000087.1 GCA_017554455.1 Clostridia bacterium
CGGCCGAAGAACAGCGTCAGCATACCGACCAATACGACGAGCGAGATGAAGTGCGGACCGTTGAAGATCGTCTGCAGCACCTTCGCCGTCCGTCTGCCCTTCATGGCGTTGAGCATCAGGGAGACGATGATCGGAAGCGGGAAGCCGATGATGAAACCGATGATACAGATCAAAAACGTGTTCTTCATCAAAGGCCAGAACATCGGATCGGAGAAGAACCGTTCAAAGTTCTGGAATCCGACCCAGATCGTCGAATCGGACAGGATCTTGTCGCCGGGCATGAAGTCCTGGAACGCGATCAGCACGCCGTAGATCGGCAGGTAGTTAAACAGGAATACAACGACAACCGCCGGAAGGATCATCAAAAGGTACGGCGCGTTTTCCTTCAGATACAGGATGCGCTGTTCCTTCGTCTTCTTTTTCTTGACGCGCGGCGCCCGTTCCTTTACGGCACGCTTTGCGGGATTGGCTGCTTCCATAGTGCCCTCCTTCTCAGAACTCGTAGCGTTTGCAGACCGGCGCGTCGTTTGCCGCCGACTCCGCATCGTACCAAATCAGGTTATTGCCGGTTTCCTTGTCAAACAGCTGGATGAGCTCCGGCTTGGTCGTAAAGGATACCGTGCGTCCCATGGACACGTCGGTGGAAAGATCGTAGGTCGGGATCAGCATGACGACTTCGTCCTGATTGCTGCGCGCATGGATGTTGTACTCACTGCCCATCATTTCGGAAACCTCGATCGTTGCCATCAGTTCGCCTTCGCCGACCGTGATGTGCTGCGGACGGATGCCTGCCACGATCTCCTGTGTCTGTACGCCGTTCTGCTTCAGCGCTTTCTGCTGGAAGTCGTTCAGAAGGAAACGGACGCCGCGGATCTCCGCGTAATAGACGCCGTTTTCGAGCAGGACCTTGCAGTTGTCAAAGAAGTTCATGACCGGCATGCCGATGAAGCCCGCCACAAACAGGTTGACCGGACGGTTGAACACCTCCTGCGGTGTGCCGATCTGGTTCACATAACCGTCCTTCATGATTACGATACGATCGCCCAAGGTCATTGCCTCGGTCTGGTCGTGCGTGACGTACATGAACGTCGTGTTGATGCGGGAACGAAGCTTGATGATCTCCGCACGCATCTGGTTACGAAGCTTTGCGTCGAGGTTAGAAAGCGGTTCGTCCATTAAAAAGACCTTCGGATCACGTACCATGGCTCTGCCGATTGCAACGCGCTGACGCTGACCGCCGGACAACGCTTTCGGCTTGCGCTTGAGGTACTGCGTGATGTCGAGGATCTCTGCTACTTCCTTGACTTTTTTGTCGATTTCCGCTTTCGGGACTTTGCGAAGCTTCAGTGCGAAAGCAAGGTTGTCATACACTGTCTTGTGCGGATAGAGCGCGTAGTTCTGGAAAACCATCGCGATGTCTCTGTCCTTCGGCGCAACGTCGTTGACCAGTCTCCCGTCAATGTACAGTTCACCGTCCGAAATCTCTTCCAGACCGGCGACCATTCTGAGCGTCGTCGATTTGCCGCAGCCGGACGGGCCGACCAGTACGACGAACTCCTTGTCCTTGATAACCAGGTTGACATCGTGTACCGCGGTCACCTTGTTGTCATAGACCTTTTTCAACCCCTTCATAATGACTTCCGACATTCTTCCTGCTTCCTCCTTCTGAAATTGGTATGCCGTGACAGCCCTGTATCATAAATATTCTCTGTCAATTACATATTACACAATAATTTACATATTGTCAATATTATTTTTCACAGAAATTTACATTTTGTAATAATTATCTACGTTTTTTTTACATTCTTTTGAAATCAGATGCATAAGTTTACATTTTGCACATCTTGATTTTGGAAAAGAAGTATGGTATTATATACAAACGGAAATGATGTAAATGGAGTGTAAACGATGGCGCACAGACGAGTAACCATTCAGGATATTGCAGACGCATGCGGGTTGAGCCGCAATACGGTGTCCAAGGTGTTCAACGATCGCGGGTCCGTACCGGAAGCGACCAGAAAGGTCGTCCTGCATAAAGCGCAGGAGCTGGGCTACTATCAGCTGCCGGAAAGCAGCGTCGCCGCGAATACGTCGGCGCAGCCGCGCAACATTGCGCTTCTGACCGGAAGCGATCCGCAGGGACACAGCTTCGGCTCCCTTGTGATTACCAGTTTTACCGATCAGATCAGCCGTGCCGGATACACGCTGAAGATCTATCGGGTCTCCGGGGAGGAAACCGCAAACCGTTCGCTTCCCCCGCATCTGCTTCTCAAAGAAACCGCCGGTATCATTTCCATCGAATTGTTCGACAGAGAATACTCCGACATGCTCTGCCGCATCGGACTGCCGATCGTCCTTGTCGATTCCTATTCGGATTCTCTGGCCGATCCGATCCAGTGCGATCTTGTCTTTATGGAGAACTATACCAGCGCCTGGCATCTGACGCGGCAGATGATTCGCTGCGGTGCAAGAGAGATCGGCTTCGTCGGCGACATCAACCATTGCCGCAGTTTTCACGAACGTTGGGACGCCTATCGTCTCGCGCTGGATGAAGCCGGTCTCCCGCTTTCCCGGTCATACTCGATTCTTGCAAAGGACAGCGAACCGTACGGGGATCCGGAATGGCTCGCGGAGCAGCTCCGGAATATGCCGCATGTTCCGGACGCGTTCCTGTGCGCAAACGACTATATTGCGATCCATCTGATGACAGCGCTGAAAAAGATGGGACTGTCCGTTCCCGACGATGTGATGATCGCCGGCTTTGACGGTTCGCCGGAATCCGCCGTTGTGGAGCCCTCTCTGACCACGGCTGAGATCCCCAGCGTCGAGATCGGTCGTCTTGCGGCGGAAACGCTGCTCGGTCGCATCCAAAACCCCGACCGCGCTTTCCGCATCACCTACGTTAAAACCGCTCCGGTTTTTCGCAACAGCACAAGATAACACAAACGCCCGGCCTTACCGACCGGGCGTTTTCAATGATTCATCTGCACTTCTGCGTAGGCAATGAAACCCCCGCATCCTGCATACAGCAGTTGTATAAATACAGGCAGAATAAGTGTGCGTTGCTCAAAAAACAAGGTTATTCTCAAATCACTGATAAATAGGCGCTTTTGCGTCAAAAGTTCCCTCTCTGCCAAACAAAAACGGAAATTGCTCACCTGCGTACTTGATGAAAATCTCCCCCACAACAAAAAAAGATACTATATGGACATATTATCACACAATGGACTATATGAACATAAAAGCGACATGTTTTGGTTGTGATATGAGAGCAGCGGCACACCAGGGGTTCGGTGTGCCGCTGCCTGAAATAATGAATTGTTCGGAAGCACTATTCTTTATCTTTGCGCTGCTTTCATGATCTCCTTGCCTGCGTTCCATGCACGACCGACCTTTTCTGTCGCCACATAATAGCCCGACTGGAACTGGTCAAAGATCAGCGCGTTCAGCTTCAGCGGATCCACCTTGCCGTTGTCAGAGAGCACTTTTTCGTCCGCACAGACATTGACGATCCTGCCAACGACGGCATGCAGGTTTTCGGAGTCCACGATCTCTGCAAGCTCGCATTCCATCACCACGGGGAATTCCGTGATGATCGGCGCGTAGACATGCGCGCTTTTCTCTGCGTGATACCCGGACTTTGCGAACTTATCCGGCAGTTTGTTGCCGGTGGCGATGCCGTAATAGTCCGCTACATCCATGTGTGCCCGATCCGCAAGGCTCACTGTGAAGGCCTTTGTCTGTCGAATCGCCTTGGTCGTCGCATGATCCTCGTCGATGCAGAGGGCGACCTTGTCCATATCGCAGATCATGCCCCATGCGGCGTTCATAACCTGCACCGTGCCGTTTGCATCGTATGCCGCCACCATCAGGACCGGCATCGGAAACAGTGCCGGCTGTACTCCCAAATCTTTTTTCATTGTTGATTCCTCCCGATTATGATTCTATCGAATGAAATGCGTCGGCTGCCACGGTTCCCTTTCCGGCAGACCGAACTGCATCTTTCCGAGCGCAATGGATTTCATCAGAAACGTCATGTTGCGGGCGAGCGTGCGCATGGTCTGCAGGCCCTCCAGATCCTGCTCCGCCTGTCCCGGTTCTCTGCCATGAACGCTATTCCAGTACCTGCTGGAAGCGACCGGCATCCCGCAGATCGTGAAGTACTTGTTCAGCTCGTCGAAGGTTGCGGAACAGCCGCCGCGCCGTGCGACGGCGACGCTTGCGCCGACCTTCATGGTCTTATCGAAACCGGTGCTGTAGAACAGTCGATCCAGGCAGGCGATCAGCGTTGCATTTGCCGAAGCATAATACACGGGAGACGCCACAACAAGTCCGTCCGCTTCTTCAAATTTCGGCGCAAGCTCGTTCACAACGTCGCTAAAGACGCATTTGCCAGTCCGCCCGCAGCTTCCGCAGGCGATGCAGCCCCGAACATCCTGGTTTCCGATCTGCACGACCTCCGTTTCGATGCCCTCTTTTTCAAAGACTCCGACCATCTCCCGCAAAGCAATCGCGGTATTGCCGTTCTTACGTGGGCTCCCGTTGATCAATAGTACCTTCATAACGGTCATTCCTCCTCTTGTTGATGAAAAGCCTTGATTATTTTTATTATACCATCATCCAATGTCGATCACAACATACTCGGAAAAGCATCCGGTTTTGAAGGGGAACGCCCAGCCGGAGAGTCCGGAGGTGATGATGAAGGTTGTATCGGCGCGGTGGGATAGTCCATAGGTGGCGTCGTTCGCGCCCGTCCAAAGCCCGATCAGCCCCGCCGGGAAGATGTGCCCGCCGTGGGTGTGCCCCGAAAGAACCAGATTCGCGCCCGCCGCCGCTTCGGCGTCGTAGTCATTCGGCTGGTGATCGAGCACGATCGTATAGCGTTCTGTGTCGGAAAGCAGCGCATCGATCGGCAGCCGATCCGGCATAGAGCGATCCTTGCGCCCTAATAGGGCGTATTGCTCCCCGACCAAAACGGCTTCATCTTCCAGGATCGTTACGCTGTTCTGTGTCAGCGCGGTTCTGAGGTCTGCAGCTGTGAAATCCCGCTGCTGAAAGTATCCGTTGTCATGGTTGCCGTAGACATAGTATACGCCGTAGGTTGTTTGAAGCGATCCGAGCGCCCGGCACGCTTCCTCCATATCCGCTTTGTCGGAATCATCGTCCACGAAATCGCCGACCACGACCACCAGATCGGGTTCAGTCGATTGGATCCGTTCCATTGTCTCTCGAAAGCCGTCACCGTCCAGCGTGATGCCTAAATGAGAATCCGCGATCAGCACGATGCGCAGGGGTTCCGTCGTCTTCTGCGTCACGACGGTATAGTTTGTCTGCCGGATATGATGCGCGGCGATCCAACCCTCGCCAAGATAG
>JAFZIH010000088.1 GCA_017554455.1 Clostridia bacterium
CTCCTAAGCGAAAGGCCGCGCGTTCGAATCGCGCCGGGGACGCCAAACAAATTGCCCCGCCTTCTGGCGGGGTTATTTGTTTTTGCATGCTTCAGCATGCTGATTCGAACGCCGTTCGTATAGGCGGCGAAGCCGACTGCTCGGCATTTCTTCCTCTGTCTAATATAAAAGAAATGCCGTATCGCGCCGGGCGCGATGGGAACGCAGTTCGTATACATGGCGCAGCCGTGTCGCCGGCGTCGCGTCCTATGTCCTGATCAATCAAAGCGACGCCGTATCGCGCCGGGGACGCCAAGAAAAGTCCCTAAAATAGGGACTTTCTCTTTTCCAAAAAGTCAGTCAAAAATCTTGACTAACTTTTTTAGTCAAAATCGAGCCCCGGATCTCCTCCTCTATTTGTGCTCATTTTGCCTCGATTTTTGGTTTTGACTATTGAAAACCAAACAGCCGGAACCCATTTGGAACCGGGTGCTGTTCCCTGTTGTGCTTGTCAGCAGAGCATGGTATAATAGCATTTAGCTGACAACACCCACAAAACAAATATGATATTGTTTTGAAGGGTCGAAAGGAGAAAACCCATGCTGACACGCAATCTTTTGAGAAACCAGGAGCGCATCGAATACTGCAAAGAAGAAGACATTGTTCCGGCGCTCTCGAAAAAGCTGCAGATTCCGGAGCTGCATGAGATCATTCGCAGCTTCCGCGAGAATCCGGTCAAGGAAGGGATTACACTGCACGGCGCGCGGCGCACAAGTGCAAAGCTGTTTATGCCGAACCTGTATTTCGGCGAAGAAATCGAAATGGGCGACAGCGTATGGCTGTATATGGGCGATCTTGATCCCGTTTATTGCATCTTCATCCCGTGGGAGCAGGCATGAAAAAGTTTTCGAAATATGACAACACTACGGTCCGGATCACAAGCAAGTACGGTGATACATTTACCGGCGCCTGCCAGTGGTTTCCGTGGGAGTACGGTTGGAGTGAATTCGGCGTAAAGGAAGAAGGTCTGCAGATCGGCGAGTATATCCTTTTTGATAAAGATATCCTTGAGATCGAGCTTTTGCGGAACGAGGCCTGTATTCCCGTTCGCGACTGGCCGGAAGCGAAGGAAGAGATCGCTGAATGGTTTCACGAAAGATGGCATATCCCGCTGGAAGCTTATAAAGAGAGCATACGGGACTGCCTCGGCAAAGAAACCGGCATTCCTCAATGGTACGTCGTGGTTCATGGCAGCAAGATCATTGCCGGCTGCGGCGTGATCGAAAACGACTTCCACGAGCGGAAGGATCTGACGCCGAATGTATGCGCTCTCTACGTAGACGAAGAATACCGGAATCAGGGAATCGCGGGCTTCCTGCTGCAGTACGTCTGTGACGATATGTCGGCGATGGGTGTCGACACGCTGTATCTTCTGACCGATCATACCGGGTACTATGAAAAATACGGATGGGAGTTCCTATGCATGGTCCGCGACAGCGACGGCGAGCCGTCCCGCATGTACGTGCACCAAGCAAAAACCGGACGACAGGCAGATACAGTAAGGAAACAGATATGATCTTAAGAACAGATCAGATTAGATACGAGTTTATAAATCAGATTCGTGCTTGATCATGTTCAGCATTATCCAATATCTGGACTTGTTCGACAGGCTATCGAGCCACGTCAGAATGTCCTCGACGATAGGATTGTTAAGCGAAAGGCCGCGCGTTCGAATCGCAACGGGAGCACCAAGAAGCCCGAAAACGCTTAGTTTTTGGGCTTCTTTTTTCCGTTATTCGTCACGAATCGTCTTTCGCTGGTCTGCCCCTATTTCAATAGAATGCATATCCCGTTTTGATATGTATCATTCCTTTATTTCAGCGGCGTCACGATCGGTTCTGTACCGTAAGTATACGCCGCAAAGGGATTTACCACGGGGACGATCTCTCCTCTGGAATTCATGTAGGCGCAGGACTGGCTGCCGCCGGAAAGGTCCACGTTCACCAGCATCCCAATGTAATCGGTATGATTCCCGGCGGGCGCCTCGTCGTGCTGGGTCAGCCCCCGCTTGCCGCAGATGAAGGCGTTGAAGTGATAGTCCGTCATGTATCCGTTGTAGGTCTTGCCCTCCGTGCCGGAGAAGTCCTTGTTGTACACCAACTTCGTGTTGGGCTCGATGGTCCCCTCCAGGAACGGATACAGATCATGCTGATGGCCGGTGATGAGAATATCCACGCCGATCTCGTTCAGCCGCTCCGTCCAGGCGGCTTTGACTGCTTCGTGGTTGTGGCGCGCGTTCACAAAGGGGATGGGAATGTGGCAGACGGCCATCGTGTAGGAGGCGTCCTTATACTCACCTGCGGCAATGATATCGTCCAGCATGCGGGTCTGCTCCTCCCGGTACAGGTCAAACTGCGCCGTTTCAAAATACTCCCACCAGTCGTCGTCGTGATCCTCGCCCAGATCGAGCATGATGCCGTATATGTCCGAAAGCCGGAAGGTGTAATAGAAGCTGCCGTTCTTGCTGCCGGTATATTTGTACAGATCCTCAGCATACTCGCCCTTGATCTCATGGTTGCCCCGGGTATAGACGACCGGGATCATGCCGCCGGTGATCTTGAAGGCGATCTCATTGGCGATCTGGGCGTCCTCATACCGATCGACCATGCTGGTCTGATCCCCCAGAAGCACGATGAAGTCAAGGTTGTTTTCCAACCACGCATGGCCGGCAAGGCTCACCGCGCCTTCCACGGCGCCATGGATGTCCGGGAGGGCGAGATAACATATCCCGTCCGCGGTGTTCACCGGGATGAATGGGTATTGCTCGGAAAAGGTTTCGCCCGTATAGCCGCCGAAGGGTCCCCGGTAGATCATCTGCCTGGCGCAGATCCTGTAGCTCTTTGCCTCGTCCAGCGCGCACTGCGGCACGGTGACCTTATGCACCAGGTCCTTGGACCGCATACTGCCAGCGTAAAGATCGTAGTATTTCTCCGAGCCGACCTCCACCCAGACGATGGCTGTGTCGCTGGTGGAAAACACGATCTGGTAGTCATCCTCCACCGCGTAGACCACCGGCCGATATGTGAAGCGGCATGGCCGGATGCCGTAGCCGACGATGACGCAGACGGCGATCAGCGCCAGCAGAAACAGGACCTTCGCCGCAAGAATCCATCCCCTGTTCGGTGCGTGGAAAAACACCAGGCAAAAAACAAGGATCAGTGCGGCGACCACCCCCGCGGATCGGAGGAATTTCGGAAGGATAAACTGGATATAATCGTTGGAGCCGTTGGCGATCACGATACCGATGGCAACGGCGAAAACGACAGAGAACACCAGCGACACGATATACGGCCATCTCTTTTTATCGCGGATAAAGAGGAAGGACAGGATCGTAAGCAGCAGGATCACACCCATGAGGATACAGATCATGAGCGGCAGGTTCATCACAAGAAAGCTGGGGTTGTGATCTGCTCCCAGGAATTTTGAAATGCCCGCCCAATTGACGCGCAGCGCGATCCAGAACAGGAAAACCGCCGTGCTGCAGAGCACAGCCGCCGCCTGCAGCCAGTATTTCTTTATGAAAGCGCGAAAGGTCATTTCCATACGTCCCTCCTTATTCGTCCGGACCATAAAAAGCGTCGCTCAGATCGATTTGCCCGGTGATATGTATACAATACCATACCCGGGGCAAAAATCCAACCGGTTTTTGTCTGAAAGCTCCCGGATTTTCGCAATGACTCAATGCTTATCGGCATTCAGGAGATGCAAAAAAGCCCTATTCCCGGACTGAAGAGCCCGTTAATAGGGATTTGTAAAATCTATGTTTACTCCTTAGCGAAAGGCCGCGCGTTCTCATCGCGCCGGGAACGCCACGTCGCCGCGGACTGCGCTAAGTTCGCGGCGACATTTTTGTTTTTCTGATCCAATCCGGAACGCATATCAGTTTTGTTTGCAACATGTTTTGGTTGCGATATGAGAGCAGCGGCACACCGAAATTCGGTGTGCCGCTGCTGTTCCGATCGGTTTCAGTTCAGATACCCTTCCCGCGCTTTGACGCCGAAGCGTTCTTCGAGAAGATGCAGCTGCTCGTCGGTGATCGTCTGTTTGATCGGCAGATGCGCGATCTTGAGGTATATCTCGGCGGCCTTTTCGGCGGTTTCGATCAGACCGAAGGTCTCGTCGAGATCGCGCCCAGCTCCGTAAATCCCGTGCTGTACCCATACCACAAGCCGCGCGGTCTCCATCTTCTTCGCGGTGGCTTCGCCGATCTCGTTGGTGCCGCAAAGCATCCACGGGAGCACGTTGACGCCGTCCGGGAAAACCACGATGCACTCGGTACACATCTGCCAAAGCGTGCGTGTGAATGCGCGCTCGTCGAGATCGTGCACATAGGTCATGGCAAGGAGGTTCGCCGGATGGCAATGCATGACGATGCGGTTTTTAGGATCGACCTTCATCCGCGCGATATGGCTCATCATATGCGCGGGAAATTCCGAAGTGAATCTGCCGCCGTCCGAAAAGCCCCAGAGCACTTCGGCTTCCGTGCCGTTTTCCGCAAGGCGGACGATCCCGAGGTTCTTTGCGGGATCGTACTGCACGTTTTTGAAATACTTGCCCGTGCCCGTGACCAGAAAGATCTTTCCGTCCAATTCCGGCGCGGCAAAGCCGGTCGGGATCGTGCGCACGATCGCAGGAAACACGAGGTATTTCCGCACTTCATCCTCATCCAACAGCATGCTGATGTTGCCGCCGTTGCGCTCGTCCCATCCGTGGTTGTACATGTTCGTCGCCGTGCGGATCATTTCCGTCATAAACGGTGCGTTCAATACGTTTTTCATGCTCTTGCCTCCAATACTTCCTTTTCGTAGCGTTCGATTTCGCTGTACCATTCGCCGTCGGCGGGTTTGTTGCATCTAAAGCAGTATTCGTCCCAGATCTCGCCGAACGGCAGGGTCTTCAATTCCTCCTGCAGCACCATGAGCTTACTGAAATTGCCGGAATCCTGCAAGCGTTTCAGTTCATCGTTCGGCTGCAGCAGCGCGTACAGCAGTGCTTTCTGCAAATTGCGGAAGCCTGTGACCCAAGCCGAAATGCGGTTGATGCTTGCGTCGAAATAATCGAGTGCGATATGCACACGGTCAAGTCCGCAGCGCACGATCTCTTTTGCAATTTCACGAGTCTCGTCGTCGAACAGTACCACATGATCGCTGTCCCAGCGGATCGGACGCGTGACATGCAGCGCGATCTCCGGGAAAAACGCGAGCAACGCCGGGATCTTGTCGCTTACCACCTCGGTCGGATGATAATGTCCGTTGTCCATCAGCGGAATGCATTTCTCCTTGTTCATCGCGGCGTACGAAAGCGCGAATTCACCGGAACCGACCGTGTACGCCTCGACGCCGATGCCAAACACTTTGCTTTCAATGCATGGCTTGACCTTGCTGAAATCATAGGGCTCGGAGAGGATCTCGTCAATGCTGTCGCGATACCTTTCGCGCGGTCCCATGCGGTCCGCGGGGATGTCCTTGAAGCCGTCACCCGTCCAGATGTTCATCACGCACGGCTCGCCGAGTTCTTCCGCAAGATAGCTCGAAATACGAATGCACGCCTTGCCGTGCTCGATCCAAAACTTTCGGGTCGCCTCGTTGGGTGAAGAAAGCGTTAACGGATCGCAGTTCGGATGGCTGAAAAAGGTCGGGTTAAAATCGCAGCCGAGGCCCCGCGCCTTACAGTAATCCACCCATTTTTGAAAATGCTTCGGCTCGAGCTTGTCCCGATCCGCCCAGCCGTCCTCAAAGATCGCATAACTTGCGTGCAGGTTCATCTTGGGCTTGCCTGGGATCAGCGAAAGAACCTTGTCGATGTCCTGCATAAGTTCCTCGGGCGTTCTCGCGCGCCCCGGGTAATTGCCGGTCGTCTGAATGCCGCCGGTCAGCGGTTTGTTCGGGTCGGTGTCGAAACCGCGCACATCGTCGCCCTGCCAGCAATGCAGGGACACGGGAACGGTCTTCAGCATTTCGATCGCCTGTTCGACGTCCACGCCATAGACAGCGTACTTTGCTTTTGCTTCTGCGTAACTCATGCGTTTGCCTCCATTTGAATCTTTAAGTTTCCGAGCGCCGTCGCTTCGATCGGCAGGGCGATCACTTTCTTTCCGGTCGCGTCTTCGGTCAGGCGGTTCAAAAAGCCGTTCTTCGCACCGCCGCCGACGATGTACAGTTTGTCATACCGTGTTTCGGTATTGTGTTCAAGCTCCTCAATGGCAATTTGATACGACAATGCAAGCGAACGGTACACGCAGCGGAAGTAATCCCTCGTCGTTTCCGGTTTCCTTTGCAGCGCGGCGTCGAACGCACGCTTCATGCTGTCGGGCGCAAGAAATGCCGGTGCGTTGGCATCGACCGTTTCGTCGAACGCGCTCGCCTCCGCTTCCGCAACGATCTCGCTCCACGGCTTCTCGGGACAAAGCTCCGCACGCAGGCGGTTCACCGGCCACATGCCCATGATGTTCTTCTGATAGCGATTGTATCCCACGCCGCCTTCGTTTGACCAGTTGGCCTGCATGCCTGCTTTATCCGTAATCGGACGCGAAGTCTTCACCCCAAGAAGCGACCATGTCCCGCTCGAAATGTACGGCGCGTTTTCTTCCATCGGGATGCCTTCGACCGCGGACGCGGTGTCGTGCGTCGCGCAGAGCAGTACCTTGATTCCCTTGTATTCACCGACCGCCGTGCCGGGCTTTTGCAAAGAATGAAAGAGATGTGTCGGGAGATCAAGCGCTTTGATGATCTCCGCATCGTACTCCCCCGTCTCCGCGCTGACCATGCCGGTGGTGGTGGCATTGGTGTACTCGTGCGACTTGACACCCGTGAGCCGATACATGAGGTATTCCGGGATCATCAGAAAATCCGTCACGCCGTTGAGCCGCCCGGTGAGTTTGTCGGCATACAACTGATAGATCGTATTGAACGGCTGAAATTGGATGCCGGTTCTGCGGTACAGTTCGGAAAACGGCATGCGTTCGTGTACCTTTTCGATCACTGCTTCGGTGCGGGCATCGCGGTAGGCACAGACCGGATACACCGTTTCATCGCCGCGCAGAAGCACATAGTCCACGCCCCAGGTGTCGATCGACAGCGATTCGATTTCAAACTCTGCCTGCGCCTTTTCAATGCCCGCTTTCACGTGTTGTTCCAGCGTTTCTATATCCCAGCAAAGATGTCCGTCGATCTCCGTCACACCGTTCGGGAAGCGGTAAACCTCCTTTGTTTGAAGCGCACCGTTCTCCATCCAGCCGACAATATGTCTGCCGCTCGACGCACCGATGTCAATTGCCAGATACCGCTTCATGCTTCCTCCGTATAGATGCGCTGTCCTGCGCCGACGGTTTCCGTTCTGCCGGAAGGCAGAACGATCGTCGCCTCACAGTTTGCGGGAACGTCGATTGTATATGTCGTTTTGTCGTCCGCGCGTTCCCATTTGCTTTCGATCCTGCCGAACACGCTCACGTAGCTTGCCGCGGCTTCGGTGAAATGACCGCCGGGCTTCGGCGCGACCGTAAAATGATTGTCGTCGTCGACCCTGATGCCGCACATGGTCGAGAACAGCCATTCGACCAATGCGCCTTTGCTGTAATGATTCAAGCTGCCGATGCCGCCCTGCGTGCTGTTCGGACCTTCCCACGCTTCCCAGATCGTCGTCGCGCCTGCCTTCGGCATGGAAAGCCAACCGGGCAGCTCCTCGTTTTCAAGAAGGCGGTACGCCGCTTCCGTGTCGATCTCCGAAAGCACGTACAGGATCAGCGGCGTTGAAAGGAAGCCCGTGCCGAGCCGCCAGCCGTAGTTTTCCAACGCTTTGATCAGTCGCTTCTTTGCAAATTCGGTCTGTTCCTCATCGAGAAGGTCGAAATACAGCGGACGCACCAGCTGTGCCTGCCGGTCGGTGTCCAAACTGAACGGTTCGGTCTTCACGAGTTCGCGGTACGCCGCCTTGCAGCCGTCGCTGTACGCCTGAAATTCCTCGGCGTCTGCCTCATGTCCGAGCTTCTTTGCAATCTTTGCCATCAGCCCGAGCACATAACAGGTATAGGCGGTGGATACCTCCGGATGCGGCGCAACGAAATCCTGCCAGTGGAAGCCGCCGTCCACGTCGACCGGCTCCGCCCATTCGCCGTAGCTCTGTCCCTTGTTGACAAAATATTTTTTCGATTCCTTCGGCAGATCATACTGCTTCGAGAAGAACGGCATCGATTTGCCGCAGCGGCGCTCCATAAAGCGCGCATACTTTGCCATGCCGTCGTAGAACGTCTGAAGGATCGAGTCGTCCCGGTACATCTTTGCATACCGCCAGGGGATCAGAACGCCCACGTCCGACCAACCGACGGAACCGTTCATGGTCCACATGTAGAAGTCCGCGCCGCCGTCCGGCGCAATATGCGGCAGCCGCCCGTTCTTCTTCTGCCAGTCGAATACGTCGTTCAGGTATTTTTTCGCAAACGGCGCATAGTCAAAGAGATACGACGCCGTTGTAAAGAACAGCTGTGCGTCGCCGGTCCAGCCGTGCCGCTCGCGCGTCGGGCAGTCGGTGGGAATGTCGAGATGGTTGCCCTTCGCCGACCAGACCGTCGCGTCAAAGAATTTGTTTATGAGTTTGTTGGAGCAGCGAAAATCGCCGGTGTGCTCGAGATCGGAATAGACCGCGATCGCCTCGATGTTCTCCGGGTCGAGTTCGACGTCGGTCTCCACCTCGGCATACTGAAATCCGAACACCGCAAAGGTCGTCTTGTAGACGTTTTCCCCTTCGCCCAAAGTGATATCGAGCTTCTGCAGCGGCGTCGTCACGCCTTTTCTCGAAAGCTGAATGTTCTTCTGCGTCAGATTGCCTTCGGAATCGAGCATCTCGCCGAAACGCCAGACCATCCGCTGCCCCACGTGCGCATGGACGCGGAACGCGACATAGCCCGCGATGTTCTGCCCGAAATTCAACAGCTTCTTTCCGTTCGACGCGGTCGTTATGACGGGATGGAAACGCTCGTGCTCGGTAACAGGTATGTTGTTTGATGCGGTCGGAACGACGCTGTGGCTCGTTTCCTTCGCTTTTCCTGTGTACATCGGCGTACGGAACAATTCCGCGATCTCGCCGTCCTTATTGTCCGCAAAACGGATCGGACCATCGTTCGACCAGTCCCACGTGCGATCCGTGCCGATCGTTTCCGTTGTGCCGTCCGCATAGGCGATCTCAAGCTGCAGCAAAAGCTTCGTTTCCGTGCCGTATTGGTTTTTCCGCCCCCACGCGCCGCAGCTGCCGCGATACCACCCGTCCGCAAGCTGACAGATCAGTTCGTTTTCGCCTTCCGCAAGCAGTTCCGTCACGTCATAGGTCTGATACTGCACGCGCTTTGTATAGTCGGTATAGCCCGGCGCAAAGACGAAATTGCCGATCCGTTTGCTGTTCAGCTTTGTCTCATACAGCCCGCAGGCGGTCGCGTACAGCCGCGCCGTTTTGATGGGCTTATCGACGGTAAACTTTTTGCGGAAGCAGTCGACCGGATAGCGTTGCTTCTTGTTGACCGTGTAGTTGCCGGTGATCCACTTTGCCGTCCAGTCGGACGTTTCGAGCAAGCCCATTTCGAAAAACGCGCTTTGCGGGTCGCCCGCTTCGCCGTTCTCGTCCCAGAGTGTGACCGTCCAGTTGACGCGCTCGCGGCTAATGAGCTCCTTCGGGTATTCGGCGTGCATCGCGTCGCTTTCGACCCTGCCGGAATCCCAGTTTTCGGTCACGATCCGATAAGCGGTCTGCTTTGTGCCGCCCTCGCAATTCCACATCATGCGCGGATGGAGGAGGTCGATCCCCATGGGGTCAAACAGATGTTCGGTTTTCAAACGAATGGCTTTCATGGAATTACTCCTTTCCGTACTGTGTGATGAAGTCGCGGATCTCCCGGTACGCCTTCTTGCTCTCCGGCAGGGCGGGGATCACCGGGAAGGTGTGCATCAGATTATGGTACATGCTGAGCTTGCCTGGCACGCGGGCCGCCTGCAGCTTTTCATGGAGCCGGATCGCGTCGTCCCGCAGCACCTCGGAATCTGAAGCAATGATGAGGGTGGGCGGAAAATCGCTGTAGTCTCCGTAATACGGCGCAAAATAGGGATCGCGGAGCTTTTCGGGTTCGTTCGAGCAGAGGTAGACTGCTCTCGTCTCTTCGGAAAGATTGGACACCATGCAATCGGTCTTCAGGTTCTCCGTATAACTGGGGAACACCTGATCATATTGGATGGTGGGCGCCAGGGCCACCACGCACTTTGGGAGGGGCAGTCCCTCCGTCTTCGCGTGCAGCACGGTCCCCAGGATCAGATTCCCGCCGGCGCTCTCGCCCATGATGATGACCCGCTTCCCGAAAGGCTGCCGCAGCAGCCAGCGGTAGGCAGCCATGCAGTCCTCGTGGGCGGAGGGATAGGGATGCTCCGGAGCCAGGCGATAGTTGATACTGAGCACGTTCATCCCCATCCGCTTGACAATCTGCCCGGCCATGGGCCGCACGGTCCTGATGCTGCCCACCACGAAGCCCCCGCCGTGGATGTACAGAATGACGGCGTCCTTCTGATTGCCCGCCATGGACAGATACTCGCCGTGGACTGCATCGTTGTCGATCTTCGTGACGGTGACGCCCATAGGAATCGTCTGCGGCGTGGTGCGGTCCATTTTCGCCCGCTTCCCGACGTAATCCGTGGGATGGGTCGGATCGTACACCGTCTTTCCCCGCTGAATGGCACGGAAGAGGATGGCATGCAGAATGCTCATGGTCTTCTCCCTTCAGACCTGCTTCGCTTCATGGCGCGCCTTGATCTCCGCCTGCTCCTTTGGCAGATCCTTTTCGACGTTCAGGAAGAACAGGATCACCACGAGCGCAATACCGGTGAAGACCTCCAATCCGACAAATGCGAATGAGATGACCCAGTTGACGCTAAGGGGCTGCTGCAGCGCGACCGTCAGTACGCCGTCCGCAGCCGGCTTGATCGATTCAAGCGCGATCTGCGACACCCAACCGTTGGCAGCAAGCGTGCTCGCCGCATCCGATACGTTGTTTGCCGTAAACGGCGCCAGATAGCCCGCCTTTGCGAGCATCCAGTTGAACACGCCGGTCATGATGCCCACCATCGCAACCGCAATGATGTTGTAGATCGACATTGCCGCGCCGTCGATGCGAAGATCGGTCTTCCATTCGAGATGGTCGAGGCAGTCCGCAAACAGCGCCATAAAGACGTAGGCGCACGGCAGACCGCCGATGTTTTTGATGAACTGCCCGATCAGAACCATGACAAGGTTGGTCCGGAAGATCCAGCAGATCAAGCTTCCTATTGCATACAGAACAAAGCCGAACATGGTCACGTTGCGCTTGCCGAACTTCTTGGCAAGCGGCCACACCGCGAAGATACCGATGCCCATCGGAATACCGCCGATGACGGAGACCAGCATCTGCGTGATGCCGTCGTTGTAGGTACCCAGGACATAGTTGCAGTAGTAGACGAGACCGAGATTTTTGAGCGTCGTGCCGACGGTGTAGATGAAGAAATACGCATACATGAGGATCATGTATTTGTCCGTAAACAGAAGTTTCAGCTGCTGAATGAAGGACAGGTCGCTCTTTTCCTCCGCCTGCGCCGCTTCCTCGGTCACGCGCTCCTTAGTGAAGAAGTACTCCAAAAGCGTCAGCGGCAGCGCAATGATCGAGAGAATCGACATCAAAAGAATCCACTTGGACTTATCCACGCCGATCGCCGGCATGACGACCATCGGGAAGACGAGCGCGACGAGGATGCCACTCATCATGATCGTCGTGATCTGATTGAAGACCGACAGCCCGCCGCGCGCCTTGCCGTCGCGCGTCGAAAGCGGCACCATCAGATTGTGGGACATGTTGAAGATCGTGTAGGCGAAGGAGTAGAAAAGGTTGTAGGAGATCATGACCCAGATCGCCTTGACCGTGTCGGAAGCGTTCGGAACCGTAAAGAGCAGAATGCCGGTGACCGGCACGAGGATCGCGGAAAGCAGCAGCCACGGACGCGCCTTGCCCTCTTTGGTCTTGGTGCGGTCGATGATCTGCCCCATGATGACGTTTGTGATCGCGTCGATGACCTTACTTACGATCGGGAAGACCGTGAGGAAGATCCCGCCCCAGAGCGGCGTCAGGTTCAGCACGTCGGTATAATACACGTTCAGATACGTCGCGAGCACCGCGTTCAGAAGCAGCGCGCCGGCGGGTCCCAGAAGATAGCCCAGCCATTTTTCCTTTGCAGTGACATTCTCGCTCGTCACAAGGCTTCTCGGCAGTTTCATGCGTTCTGTTCCTCCTTCGGCAGTTTCGGTACGTTAATCTTTTTGATAAAACAGCGGATCCCTTTGAACAGGTGTCCGTTGGTCAGTTCCGCAAAGCCCTGCGCGAAGTTGTACGGCATTTGACTTCCTGCGCACATGGACATAGACCGCGGAGAATTGCTGTCCATGATGCGCTTCATAAAGAACGCGCCCTTTACCGCGTTGTCCTTTTCGGGACCGTCCGGCATCTTATCCGCGCTTTTCATCTGCTTTTTCACCACCAACATCACGGCGTTATACAGGATGCGCCCCATAAACGTCTGCTTCAGATCGGTGAAACGTGATTCGATCGTGACCGGAAGACGCGGCGGCTCAGGCGTGATTGTGAGTTCGTCGGACCAGACGGTTTCGTCCTTCGGTTCGGGAACGATGCGGACGGTCGTACTTTCGCCGGGATGCAGATACACCTTTTGGAAGCCCGCAAGTTCACCGTCGATGAAAAGCTCGGCCACTTCCCCGCCGAAACGGTCGCCGGTGTTAGTGATCGTCTGCTCGTAAGCGTCGCCGACCTTCGTCCATTCGGTTTTTGCAAAGGTCGTGTACGAAAGCCCGAAGCCGAATGGGAAGCGCACGGGGATATTGTGCTTCTGATAATACCGATAGCCAACTTCCGTGCCCTCGGAATAGACTTCGTTGACGCTCTTGCCGAAGGTTTCGTGCGAAGGAACGTCCTCGTATTTGAGCGGCCATGTTTCTGCAAGCTTGCCGGACGGATTCTTTTCCCCGAACAGCAGTTCGTAAGCAGCTTTTCCGCCGTTCTGTCCCGGCAGGTACATATTCAAGATCGCGCCGACCTTATCGCAGAAGGGAAGCTCGACCGGAGAGCCGCCGAACAATACGAGCACGACCGGCTTGCCGATTGCAAGGAGCATGTCGATCTCTTCCAATTGCTTCTCCGGCAGTTTCATGTTCTCGCGGTCGCAGCCCTCGGATTCATATTCGTCGGTCAGTCCGCCGAAATACAGGATCGTATCGCAGTCTTCGACACTGTGATTCCGAACGCCGTGCGCATCGAACGCATCCTTCGGCGTGGTGAGCCGCGCGGGATGGATCATCGAGCTGCCCGCGCCCTGATAACGCATGTTCTCGAACAGTTCGCCCGCGATATGCAGCTTATCCGTGCCTTTCAGCGGCAGCACGCCGTCGTTTTTCAGAAGCACCGCGCAGTCTGCGGCAATTTCTGCCGCCAAAGTATGATGCGCGTCCCAGTCCACCGGCACGGGATCGGCGGGTTTCACGTAATTGTCGATCCAGTTCAGGATGTTCCGGCATGCCTTGTCGAGGTCTTCCGTCGGCAGCGTTCCGTCCTTGATCCCGTCGAGGATCCATCTGCGGCAGATCGCGGTATCGCCGGGCATCTCAAGGTCAAGTCCCGCTTTCAATCCCGCGACGCGGTCGTGTACCGCGCCCCAGTCGCTCATCACCACGCCGTCAAAGCCCCATTCTTTGCGCAGTACGTCGGTCAGAAGCTGCTTATGCTCGGAGCAGAACGTGCCGTTGACCTGGTTGTACGCGCACATGACCGTCGCAGGATGCGCATGCTTCACGATGTACTCGAACGGTTTCAGATACAGCTTGCGCATCGTGTTTTCAGACGCGATCGAATTGCCCATAAAGCGGTAATTCTCGGAATTGTTCAGCGCAAAATGCTTGACGGATACGCCCACGCCCTTCGACTGGACGCCTTCGACCTCCGCCGCGCCCATCACGCCGGCGAGGAGCGGATCTTCGGAGAAATACTCAAAGTTTCTGCCGCAGAGCGGATTGCGCTTGATGTTGACGCCGGGTCCGAGAAGCGTATGCACGCCGTAATACCGGCACTCCTCGGCGATCGCCTCCCCCATCTTTTTGGTGTTTTCGGGATTCCAGCTCGAAGCGGTTGCCGCTGCCGTCGGGAATGACGTCGCGGGTTCGCTTTCGGTAACGCCGTTGTCGAAGTTGCCGATCTGCTTGCGCAGACCGTGCGGTCCGTCTGCCATCGAAAGCGCGGGGATCGAAAGCCCGGGGATCGCATTCGTATAGAACGCGTCCGTACCGGAAACCAGCGCAGCCTTCTCCTCCACAGACAGTTCCTGCATCAACCGTTCCATATCCATACGTTCTTCTCCTGTTGTTTTTTCTGATACCAGTATAGCAGATGCGGGCATTTATGTATTGCATTTTTGTAAGATTTTTCGTAATATGGTAATGAAATGGAGGATGCGGATATGAGCAAGGTCGATTATACCTATCTGGCGAGATCCGTCGCGTCGCTTTCGGGGATCCCCGTGCGGGTTTATGAAGGAGAAAAGGAGCTTTGCCGCTTCTTTCCGGTGAATCTTCCGAAGGATCCGATGGCGCTTTACCGCGCCGAGATCATGGATATCCGTGAGCACGTCGGCTATTTTGCGACGCCGCTGTTTCACTGCTACGGCGTGCTGAACGCGGGACAGACGAAACTCATCATCGGTCCCACCTCGCAGATCATGGCGGACGATCAGAAGCTCAGGGAGCTTGCCTTCCGGCTGGACGTACCGAAGGAGGAAGTCCCCGCGTTTTTGGACGGCATGAACGCGATCGTTCGGATGCCGGTGGAAACGCTTCTGGAAATGCTCTGCACGATCAATCACTTTCTCAATAACGGCGAGACCCTGAAGATCTCCGATATCACGATCCACGAGACCGAACTGAAGCTTCTGAAAGCCGGCGCGGAACAACAGCGTACGAAGCGCGTGTATGCCGAGGAAACCGTCGAGCGTCAGGTGCACAATACGCTTTCCATCGAAAACGTGTTGATGGACATCGTCAGCAGAGGCGATACCGCTGCGCTGAAAAGCTGGCTCAGTCAGGCATCCGCCGTTCAGAGCGGTACGATCGCCAAGGATCAGCTTCGGCAGTTTCGGAATGTATTCATTGTCACTGCAACGCTCGCGTCCCGCGCAGCGATCCGCGGCGGCATGCGCGAGGACGACGCCTTTTCCCTCTCTGACGCCTATATCCAGCGTGTCGAGCTTCTGACGAGCCACGAAAAGATCCTCAATCTCCAATTCCACATGCTGCTGGAATTCACCGAGCAGGTGGAACAACTGCACCGCGGAAAGCATCCGACCAGACTTGCGCTCGACGTTGCGAACTACGTCCGACATCACCTGTCCGAGCCGATCAGCGTCGACGCCATGGCGGAGGAACTCTTTTTGAGCCGTCCCTACCTGTCTTCGAAATACAAGCAGGAGACAGGGCAAACTCTGACGGATTACATCCTGCATGAAAAAACGGAGGAAGCAAAACGCCTCCTCCGCTGGTCCGATAAATCGGCTTCCGCGATCGCCTCCTATCTCGGTTTTTCCTCCCACGGACATTTCATCAAGGTCTTCAAGAAATACGCCGGTCTCACCCCGCAGGAATATCGGGATAACAGTAAAACAGCAGCGTTACTGCCGTAAAGAATATGATAACAGATGCTCTCTGCCCGGAAAGCATCGCAAGAAGATGAAAAATGCTTATGAAAATCGTTTTTTGACTGCACTTTTGACAGCAAACCGCCTCGACAAGTTGCTCGGAATGATTTGAATGCATAAATTGAACAGATGTCCAAATAATCAGAGCGATGCCGTAACGCGCCGGGTGGCTTTTTGTGTCCCTTTTCGGCGCAATGCGAACATGGAAAAGCCCCCGAACGTATACGTGTTCGGGGGCTTTGTTGATGTTTTATTCGCCGGTTTCGGGAAGCGGCGTATCACCGCTGAGCGTGACGATGTCTGTGCTGCCGTCGAACCGGATGATCTCAATCGTTGCTTTTTCGTAGGATTCTTTCATGGTATCCATCCTCCTGTTCCGATTCAGTTGCCCATGCCCATCGCCGCGCGGTACGCGACCTCTGCCTCGTGGAACGCATACATGGACGCAGCCATCATCCGCGCTTCGTATCTTTTTACCGCATAATACGGCATATTATTTCGTTTATATTTATCGGTTGTTTTTGTACTTGTCTATACAGAAACACGTATAATTCACAAAAAATAAACGTTTTCCTGTTTTTGCGGCTTCTTTTGACTGTGCCGTTGTCCATGTGCGGCAATGCGATTTTTGATATCAACGTTCGGCTGCACAAAAAAGACGAAGCAGTTGCTTCGTCCTTTTTTCATTCTGCTGTCTGTCAGTTGAGCTTGTAGATGCGAAGCCCGTCAAACTTACGGATCAGCTTCAGCATGGTATTGAACGGTTTCCAATCCTTGCCCTGTTCTTTCTTGGGAAGCTGCAGATAGTACCGCGCGATCTCGAGCTCGCTGAAGTCTCCGTTCATGCCGAGCTTGTGCTGCCGCATCTGTTCGCGCAGCGCGTATCGGTCCGTATCGTCTTCCGCCGGAACCGTTTCATACAGATCTCCGGCGGTCCAGCCCATAGCGCGGTGCTCACGGGCCCAACGGGCATGCTCCATCGGCGCAAACACAGCGATCTGCTCCTTGCTAAACGCGTGCAGCATTTCGAAATCGACGGGACGATCCGTATAGAAACAGCCGATCGCGTTGAGGTACGTTGAAAAGTACTTGACCTGATTGATGTTGCTGAGCTTATACTCGAGCGACATGCCGTCAAATTCGCGTTCGAGCGTTTCCGCCGAGATGTCGTCCTCCATGCCGTCATAACGATAGCGGCCGTTCAGCGCGACGGCGAAGTCGTACATGTGCAGAAAGCTGCTGCCGGACAGATAGGTATGCTTGCTTTTGCGGTCCGCAGTGCGCATGAACGTCGTGATGAACAGCGGATAATCGGAAAGGTCGACGATCTTTTCGATGTCGGTGCGGAAACGCTGTTCCTTTTCCGCCATGTCGCTGTACGCCTTGAGCCGCGGCGGGGCTTCCTTTGACCCGCTCTGTTCCCATGCGCGGTAGTCTGCTTCATATGCGCCGATCTTTTCGGATTCCTCCGCATCGAAGCAATACAGCGCATGGATCATGCCGCGGGCAAAATCGAATTCCGCGTCCATCGGGTGCAGCTCCGTGCGGGAATTCCTTCCGTATGCGGTGCGGTCCCAGCATTGCAGCTCGTCGCAGAGCATCAGAAGGTACGCAAGCGGGTGCAGTTCCATTTTGAGAGGCGCTTTGCGCTTCTCTTTGGATTTATAGAAGGCGATCGCGAACTTGAACATGCTGTTGTGCAGCATGATCGCGGACAGCACGTCCAGATGCGCTTCGGTGAACGCTTTTGCGCCGCACCGTTCCGCGATCTCCTGATAGAGCCGCGTCGCGGAGAAATACGCGTGATCCATGAAATACCCGAACCGATTCGGATCGGTGGGCTTCATGTGAATGGTATCGTAAAGATACTTCTCCGTCACGTCGTACGCGTCTCCGAGCCGTTTTGCAATGCCGTATGCAAGAAGCTCCTCGACCGAGCCGAACGGTCTTCCGAACAGCTCGGAAAAATGCGCTTTCGCATCCTCGTCGAGATCGTTGAGGCAGCCGAGATCGCGGTAGGAAAGGAACATGCAGCCCTCCCCGCGCTCTCTCCGATCCACCTCGAAATAGGCAAGCACCTGCTCGAACGGGATCTCGAATGGATAGCCGATGTCGTGAAACAGCGAGGTCAGTCCCCAGTATTCAAGGAAGAACGCCGCGGCGCGATGCTCCTCCTTGTCGGACTTGAACCCGTAGAATTTCCGGAAAGTCTTCCGGAAACTTTCATTTGTTTCATAGATCGCAAGCCCGAGCGCGAAGACGTAGACCGAATGTGAATAGTGATCGCGGTGCTTCATCAAAAGCGAGCTTGCGTTCGACTCGAACTCCGAAAGCATCTCGATCATCTTGCTCGAACGCCCGTACGCGCCCATGAACATTTCAAGGAAGCTGAAATAGACGGTGTATGCGTCCTCGGCGACGCCGGAATCAATGAATGCTTCCAGCTCGCGTTCGAGGCAGAGCCGGTCGATGTCCATCTGCATGTTGTACGGGATCTGGTTCGGTCGGCAGCTTGTGCCGAGGTACTTTCCGCTTCTTTGTTCCTCCTGCTCTGCCTCGGGCGAAAAGCGGAGCCCCTCGCAGCGGTCGTGCAGAAACCGCAAAGCGGCGGATTTCAGATCGCTGCCCGCTTTGCCTGCGCCGAACAACTCCGGTTCAAACGGACCGACGTCCGTATGAAAGCGATCCCTGTTCGTTTTTCTCATTTGTTCCAATGCGGTATAGGCCATGTTCTTCCTCCGTGAAATCGTGATTGTCAGGCGGTCGGACGCCCGCGGCAAACGACCGGTTTATGTGCGCCGCATTCCGTTTCTTTTCATTCTTTCGTCGCATCATTTGACAGTTTGTTAAATAATATTATATCGGTTCCCTTTGAGATTGTCCATACAGGAAAGGACGAAACCCGCAAAAACATCCGTCTCTTCTGCGGTTTTTGTTGACTGCGCCGCCTCCTGCGCCGTCTTTTTTGTGCGGACGCTTTTCTTTTTTGCGCAAAGCTGATACAATAACGGTATCATCAACGCGGAGGTTTTGGGTATGGCGCAAGTGCGGATCGCAGGCATACAGCTTCTCCGAAAAGCGACGAAACAGGAAACGTACGAGCATATCCGTTCGCTCGTTTCCGAGATCCCGGACGGTGCGGCGGACCTTGTCATGCTGCCGGAGATGTGGAACGGGCCGTATGAAGCGCGGCTGTTCCCGACCTTTGCGGAACCGGAAGGCGGTCCTTCATGGCAGTTCCTTTCGGAGCTTGCAAAGGAGCGGCACGTGTACCTTTGCGGCGGCTCGATCGCGGAGCGCAACGGCGAGCACGTCTATAACACCGCGTACGTCTTCGATCCCGCGGGTCACGAGATCGCGAAGCACCGCAAGATGCATCTTTTTGATATCGACGTAACCGGCGGTCAGCGCTTCTTCGAATCCGACACGCTTTCGCCGGGAAACGAAGTCACGACCTTTGATACGCCGTTTTGCACGATGGGGCTTTGCATCTGCTACGATTTCCGCTTTCCGGAGCTTTCCCGGCTGATGGTGGACCGTGGCGCAAAAATCATTCTCGTCCCCGCCGCATTCAACATGACGACCGGTCCGGCGCATTGGGAGCTGTTGTTCAGAAGCCGCGCGGTCGACAATCAGGTCTATACCGTCGGAACGGCGCCCGCGCGCGATCTGTCCGCCTCGTATCATTCGTGGGGACATTCGATCGTCTGCTCGCCGTGGGGCGAGGTGCTTTCCGAAATGGACGAAACGGAGGGCGTCGCGATCACAGCGCTCGACTTCGACCGACTCGAAGCGGTCCGCCGTGAGCTGCCGCTTCTACGGCATCGCAGATCGGACGTCTACCGGGTGGAACCGGTCAAACCGTAACCGATCGGCACGATACGCGGTTTTTTGCATCGTATGCGGGCTTTTCAAACGCGGAAAAAGCTGATAAAATGAACGAAAGGCGGTGACGGATATGTGCGGCAGATATGAGATCTATCAGGAGATCCAAGACGAACAGCTCGAAGAGCTGATCCGGGAGGCGATGCGCGTCTCCGGAAAGATCTGCGCGAACATGAAAACGTCCGGCGAGATCCGACCGACCGATATTGCGCCGGTGATCGCGCCGAGCGCGCTGAACCGCCGGATCGGCGCGTTTCCGATGCGCTGGGGCTTTCCGCATCCCACGCGCGGGATGCTTGTGTTTAACACTCGCATGGAGACCGCGCCGGAAAAGGACCTGTTCGTTTCAAGCGTCGACGAACGCCGCTGCCTGATCCCCGCGTCGCGCTATTTCGAGTGGAAAAAGGTTGACGCGAACAAAAAGGTCTGCTACGCGATCGCCGCGGAGAACCGCGAACCGCTGTACCTTGCGGGGCTATATCTTCGCACCTCGGACGAGCACCGTCTCCCCTGCTTTTCCATCCTGACGCAGGACGCCGAAAAATGTATTCGCGACGTCCATCCGCGCATGCCCGTGCTCGTGCCGTTCTCCCGCGCGGCGGAATGGCTCTCCCCGAACACGGATTTTCACGAGTTCATCTATAACCTCTCCGTACCGGTGGAGGCAAATCCGCGGGAATAACGCGGGATTGCAAAGCGTTATCACCTATGATATTATTACGATATCAACCGAAAGGGTCATTGGCTATGGTCAAGTATCGGCTTTCCTTCTGAACGGCAGAAGGAAAATCCATTTCATTCCTTCTGTCTGAACATTGACAGGAGGTACATATGAAACAATACCATAAGCGCAATCGCGCCGCTTTTTTCGGCACGCTGTTCTGTATTCTGCTCAGCAACGCCTTTGCGGTCGTGCTGCAGTTCTTCAAGGGCGACGTGCTCGACTACGCCGTCGCCGGTGAAATTCATGCAACAGTCAAATACATACTGCTGCTCATCTCGTTTATCTTAGGCGAGGTGCTGTTCTTTTATTTGTACAAACGATGCACCGCAAGGTACGTCGTCGGATGTGCACGGCTATTGAAGCGGGACGTCTTCGAGAGCATTCTACACCGCTCGTATACGGATTACAAGGCGCGGCAGCAGGGCGAATATATCGCAAAGCTGACCAATGAAGCAGACGCGATCAGGGAGCGCAGATTTCAGATGCTGCCGATGTTCTTTGATATCCTGTTCAAGATCGTCTTTGTCAGCACCGCGCTGTTTCTTCTCGACTGGCGGCTTGCTCTCATCACGATCGCGCTGCTCTCCACGCCGCTGTATATCCCGAAGCTGATCGAAAAGCGTCTGCAGAACGCGCAGACGGAATACCTCAAGGCAGTCGAAGATACGCTCAAAAAGGTCAACGACTGGCTGAACGGCTTTGAGATCATTAAAAACTTTTCCGTGGAAAAGCAGATCCTGAAACGGTTCGGCGCTTCGAACGATCTTGCCATGGAAAAGCTCCGAAGGGATACGACGCTCGGCGCCGTCTCGCAGCTGATCACGACGCTGATCTCGTATCTGTCCTACTTTATCGTACTCGTATTTGCCGCATGGCTTGTTCTCAAAGGCGCGTTTTCCGCCGGGAATTTCTTTGTGGCGATCGGCATGATCGACCAGCTGTCCTATCCGCTGATCTCTCTTGCGGAGATCATTCGTCAGCTTACGGCGATTCGTCCCGCCTGCGAAGCGATGGAACGATTCATTGCAGAGGCGTCGGACGACGCAGCCGGAAATGTCCTGCAAAGCGTAAACGACGAGATCCGCTATCGGGACGTGTCCTTTTCCTACCCGAATGGGGCTCCGATCCTTTCGCACTTTGATTTCTGCGCAAAACGCGGAAAAAAGTATCTCATGCAGGGGCCGAGCGGGTGCGGAAAAACGACCGCGGTGAATCTGCTGCTGCGGTATCACGACGCGAACGAAGGCAGCATCACCGTCGACGGCGTACCGATCTCCGCATTTACTAGCACATATGCCTGCATGACGGTCGTGCGGCAGGAAGCGGTTCTGTTCTGCGACACACTGCGGAACAATCTGACCTTGTATCGCGAGATTCCCGATGAAACGCTGATCGCTATGCTCAGGGATCTGGGATTGTCCAGGTTCGCCGATCCGGAATCGCTCGATTCCATAATCGCGGAAAACGGCGCGAATCTGTCCGGCGGGGAAAAGAAGCGAATTTGCCTTGCCCGCGCGCTGCTGCGCGATACGGACGTACTGATTCTGGACGAGCCGCTTGCAAATCTCGACGACGCGACGGCGGGAAAGATCGAGGATCTGCTGCTAAAGATCACGGGAAAGCTTCTGCTGGTCGTATCGCACCAGTTTTCCGAGGAAAAGCTGCGGCAATTTGACGGCGTGCTCATATTGCGCCGGTAAAGCAAAAGGAGCATTGCGGACGTCTCCGTAATGCTCCTCTTTCATTCGATATTCTGTTTACATCTGTTCCGGATCAAAGATCACGCGGTGCATTAATACGTCGTTTTCGTCCATGGGGATATCGGGCGAAAGGGCTTTGCGAAAGCAAAGACACAGCGTTTTGTCGGCATTGCCCACAAGGAAGCGGTCGTAGTAGCCCGCGCCGTGACCGAGGCGTCTGCCGTCCGTCCATGCCGAGACGCACGGAACGAGGATCAGGTCGATCGCGTCCGGTCCGATCGTTTCCGAACAGTCGACGGGCTCCGGGATGCCGTACGCGCCCGGCGCAAGGTCGTCGGTGCTTCTGATCCGCACCGCGAGCATCTCCGTTTTGCTCACGCATTTCGGTACGTAAACGTCCTTGCCGTCTTTGATCGCCTGTTCGATGATCGCGGCGGTGTCCGGCTCCGTCGGCATGCCGATGTAGAGAAAGACGCGCCGCGCTGTGCGGTATTCATCCGATGCAAGGACCTGCTTTACGATCTGCTCGCTTGCCGCCGCGCGATAGGCGCCAGGCAGCAGCTTTACCCGCGTCGTGACCGATTTGCGCAGCGCTTTTTTCCGTTCGCGAATGCTCTCCATACGCCCTCCTTAAAAGATCCGGTTCAGCAGCAGCATAAAGCCGACGAGCAGGATCAAAAACGAGAAATTGAACGCGGAAAACTTGCCGATATACGCCATGGTCCTGCCCGGGTTGTTCTTGATATGCTCGCGCAGCGTGATCAAGCTTGCCAAAGACGCGATCAGCGAGCCCACGCCGCCGATGTTGACGCCGACCAGAAGGTCCGGATAGTTCGTCGTAAACTGCGATAAAAGCACCGCGGACGGGACGTTGCTGATGAACTGACAGGAGGCGACGGAGACGAGCAGCGTGTTCTTTGCGAGAAGCGCCGAGAAGAAGCTGCGGACCGCCTCGATCCTTGCCATATTGCCCGCGAACACGAAGAAGAACACGAATGTAAACAGCAGCGGATAATCGACCATGGCAAGCGCTTTCCGGTCCGCAAACAGCAGCACGGACGGGATCACAATGAGCCCGATCCAGTACGGGATCCCGCGGAACACGATAACGATCGCAAGCGCAAACAGCGCAAGATACAGGACCGTCCGCCCCTCCGGCAGGCGGATCTTCTCATCATCCAGAGAAAGCGGTTCCGGCTTCACGAACAAGATGCAGCAGAGCGTGATCAGCGCGACCGAAAACACGAAAGGCGGCGCCATGATCCGCATGAATTCGAGGTTCGGGATCTCGAATTTCGTGTACAGATAAAGGTTCTGCGGGTTGCCGAACGGCGTCAGCATGCCGCCGAGGTTCGCCGCGATGTTCTGCATGATGAACGTGAACGACATATATTTTTCCTTGCGCGTCGTGGAGAGCACGAAGAACCCGAGCGGCAGAAACGTCAGAAGCGCCATGTCGTTTGCGATCAGCATGGAGCCGATAAACGTGATATAGACGAGCCCAAGCACGCTCATGCGGGCGTTTTTGAACAGCTGCACGACCTTGCGTGCAAGGACGTAAAAGAAGCGGATGTTCTTGAGCGCGCAGACGACCGCGAGCACGCAGAACAGGCAGGTCAGGGTTTTGAAGTCAAAATAGCCGAGATACGCCTCGTCCGGCGGCACGAAGAACATCGTGACCACCGCCGCGACAAGCGCGATGACCATGACCGCATTCTTCTTGATAAAGCCCTTCAGCGAACGAAAAAAGGCGTTGACCGTAATCTGCTTTCCCATCCTCTGTCCTCTGCCGGAGCTCTTCTCCCGGCAGCCGTTATTATATCCGTCTCTTCCGGCAGTGTCAATCATCGGTTTCTGCCGATTTGAATGTTATGATAAGAAACATTTTTCTGTAAAAAGGGTATATTTTCGTCGTTTTAGCCATTATTTTGTGATGATCTCTTGTATTGCAAACGCAAATTCGGTATAATAGATAAAGTTTCATCCGTTATGACCGAAAAACGACCGCCGTATCTCACGGCGTCAAAGAGAGGTAAAATGAGAAATCTTTCCGAAGCGCTGCTTGCGCAGACCGTCGCAGCGCGCCGCAAAGCATTGAAAATGACGCAGCAGCAGCTTGCAGAAAAGACCGGCATCAACCGTGCACTGCTGTCGCGCATCGAAAACCGAGATTACACGCCGTCGGTCGATCAGCTTCTGGCGCTTTCCGAAGTGCTGCGGTTTGAGATCGGCGAAGTTCTGGAACAGTCCGCGTCTTCGGAGCAGCCGAAGCCGGAGCGCTCCTATCGGATCGCGGTCGCAGGCGCGGGATACGTCGGCCTGTCGCTTGCGGTACTTCTTGCACAGCACAACGAAGTGACCGTCGTGGACGTGGTGCCGGAGAAGGTCGAAAAGCTGAACCGCTTTGCGTCGCCGATTCAGGACGAATACATCGAGCGGTATTTTGCCGAAGCCAAGGAAGGTAAGCGCGAACTGCATCTGACCGCGACCATGGACGGTGCGGCAGCATATCGGGACGCGGACTTTGTCATCGTCGCCGCTCCGACCAATTACGATCCCAAGCAAAACTTTTTCGACTGCTCCGCGGTCAAGACGGTCATACGGCTGATCCTGGACAGCACGAAGCACCGCGAAGTCAAGCCCGCGATCGTGATCAAATCCACGATCCCTGTCGGATACACGGAGCACGTGCGGGAGATGTTCGGAGCGGACAACCTCCTGTTCAGCCCGGAATTTTTGCGCGAATCAAAGGCGCTGTACGATAACCTTTATCCCTCCCGCATTATCGTCGGCTGCGACGAAGACACGGAAAAGGCGGCGCATACGTTCGCGGCGCTTTTGAAACAGGGTGCGATCAAGGATCCGATCGAAACGCTGTTCATGGGTTACACGGAAGCCGAGGCGACCAAGCTGTTCGTCAACACCTACCTTGCCCTGCGCGTATCGTTCTTCAATGAGCTCGACACCTATGCGGAAGTCAAGGGGCTCAAAACCGCGCCGATCATCAAGGGCGTGTGCCTCGACCCGCGCGTTGGGGATTACTACAACAATCCTTCGTTCGGTTACGGCGGATATTGCCTTCCGAAGGATACGAAGCAGCTTTTGGCAAACTATCAGAACGTGCCGCAGAATATGATGACTGCCATCGTCGAGAGCAACCGCACGCGCAAGGATTTCATTGCGGACCGCGTGCTGGAGATCGCGGGAACGTACGGAAACAGCGAGTCGTATTCCGCCGCAAAAGAAAACCGGCAAAAGGAAGCGGTCGTCGGCGTCTATCGGCTCACGATGAAGGCAAATTCCGACAACTTCCGTCAGAGCAGCATACAGGGCGTGATGAAGCGCATCAAGGCAAAGGGCGCAACGGTCGTGATCTACGAGCCGACGCTCGAGAACGGCAGCACGTTCTTCGGCAGCCGGGTCGTAAACGATCTCAAAAAGTTCAAAAAGATGTGCGGCTGCATCATTGCGAACCGCTACGATCCCGCTCTGGACGACGTGAAAGAAAAGGTTTACACGCGCGATCTGTTCCGCAGGGATTGATCGGCGATCGGGAATAGGAACATATAAGGAGAGAAATCAATGAAGATCACAGTTGCGGGCGTCGGATACGTGGGACTGTCCCTTGCCGTCCTTTTGGCGCAGAAGCATGACGTCACCGCCATCACGACCACAGAAAAGAAGGCGGAAAAGCTCAATCAGTTTATCAGCCCGATCCAGGACGACGAGATCGAGCGTTTCTTCCGTGAAGCAAGAGAGGGAAAGCGCACGCTGAATCTGCACACCACAACCGACAAGGCGGCGGCTTACGGCAGCGCGGAGCTGGTCATCATCGCCACGCCGACCAATTACGACGACGAGAACCATTTCTTTGATACAAGCGCGGTGGAGGACGCCATCGAATGGACGCTGAAGGTCAATCCGAACGTGCTGATGGTCATCAAGTCCACGATTCCCGTCGGCTACACCGAGTCCGTACGCAAAAAGTACGGCGTAAGCAATATCATTTTCAGCCCGGAGTTTCTGCGCGAATCCAAAGCGCTGTATGATAATCTGCACCCCTCTCGCATCGTGGTCGGCTGTGACGATACGCAAAAGACAGAAGCGCAAATGTTTGCGGATCTGCTCTTGGAAGGTGCGAGAGTCGAAGAGGAACGCGCAGGGCAAACTCCGCAGAACATCCCGATCCTGCTGACACACCTTACCGAAGCGGAAGCGATCAAGCTGTTTGCGAACACCTATCTTGCGGTGCGCGTCAGCTATTTCAACGAGCTGGACACCTACGCGCAGACCAAGGGGCTTGACACGCAGATGATCATTGACGGCGTCTGCATGGATCCGCGCATCGGAGGTCATTACAACAATCCGTCATTCGGCTACGGCGGCTATTGCCTGCCGAAGGACACGAAGCAGCTTTTGGCAAACTACCGGGACGTCCCGCAAACTATGATCGAAGCGGTCGTCAAATCGAACACGGTGCGCAAGGACTTCATCGCCGATCAGATCATCAAGCGCGATCCGAGAACCGTCGGCGTCTACCGTCTGACGATGAAATCGAACAGCGATAACTTCCGCGCCTCCGCGATCCAGGGCGTTATGAAGCGTATCAAGGCGAAGGGCATTCCGATCATCATCTATGAGCCGACGCTGGAGAACGGTTCCGATTTCTTCCGTTCGGAGGTTGTCAACGATCTGGACCGCTTCAAGCGTGAAAGCGACGTCATCCTTGCCAACCGCTTTGACGAGCATGCCTTAGGCGACGTTGCGGACAAGGTCTACACGCGCGACCTGTTCCGCCGCGACTGATAAACACAATGCTTTGCGAACATCGCTTTTTTGAACTGTATCACAAAGATCCCGAGGGACTGAGCTTCAGTCCCTATCGGGTCTGCCCGATCGGCGCCCATTCCGACCATAACCTCGGCAAGATCACCGGCTTTGCGATCGACCGGGGCATTCACTTTGCTTATCGCCGCAAGGAAAACGGCGTTGTGGAACTCGGCTCCCTGCAGTTTGAGAAGCGCGCGCAATGGCATATCGCTTCCGTGCCGGGCAAGCAGAACGATTGGGCGGACTATCTCAGAGGCGCAACCTGGGCGCTGCAGAAAAAGCATCCGCTCTCGGTCGGTGTCTGCGGTGTGATCGAAGGCAGCTTGCCGATCGGCGGACTTTCCTCCTCGGCGGCGGTTACGCTGGCGTTTCTGTCCGCACTTTGCAAGGTCAACGGTATTTGCCTCTCACCGCAGGAACTGATCGACACGGCATTTGATGCGGAGAAGAACTACGTCGGTGTTTCCGTCGGCAAGCTGGATCAAAGCTGCGAGGTGCTCTCAAAAAAGGATCATCTCCTGTATCTCGATACCGCGGACGGAAGCTATGAGCTGATCCCCGCACATCCGGAGATGAAGCCCATGAAGATCGCGATCTTTTTCAGCGGGCTCGAACACAGTCTCGTCGGTTCGAAGTACAATATGCGCGTGGACGAGCTGCGCGCAGGCGTATATGCGCTCCAAGCGCTTTCCGGCATGGATTACGGCAAGTTTGCGGAAGCGAACGCACGGAACGTGCCGTATGAGACGTATCTCCGTTATAAGGACCGGCTACCTCTTTCGTGGGCCAAGCGCTGTGAACACTGGTACACGGAGTTTCAGCGTGTGGAACAGGGCGCGGAAGCGTGGCGCAGGGGCGATATTGCGGAATTCGGGCGGCTGTCGTTCGAATCCGGTTGGTCCAGCATTCACAACTGGGAATCCGGCGCGCCGGAGCAGATCCGGCTCTATGAGATCATGCGCGAGACCGACGGGATCTACGGCGGTCGGTTCTGCGGCGCGGGGTTCAAGGGCTGCTGCCTTGCGCTGATCGATCCTGCGTACGAGGACGCCGTCGTTGAAACGGTCAGCACGGCATATCTCCACGATTTCCCGGCGCTGAAAGAAAAGTATTCCGTCCATATCTGCCATAGCGCGGACGGAGCAGCTATGTGAGGTACGCGATATGAAGTGTCTGATCCTTGCCGCGGGCTATGCGACCCGCCTCTATCCGCTGACCGAGAACTTCCCGAAACCGCTTTTGAAAGTCGGTGAAAAGGCGATCCTCGACCGGTTGATCGAGGACATCCATACCGCGCATCTTGTCGATGAATACATTGTCATCAGCAATCATAAGTTTGCGCATCACTTTGAGGCATGGGCAGCGGTACACGCATTGCCGATCACGGTCGTCGACGACGGAACAAGCACGAACGAGATCCGTCTCGGCGCGGTCTGCGACATTCAGTTCGCAATCGATCAGCTGCATTTGGATGACGATCTTTTCATCATCGCGGGAGACAACGTGCTGGACTTTTCGCTGACGTCCTTCATCCGTTACGCAAGAGAAAAAGGCGCCTCCTGCACGATGCGCTATTACGAGCCGAACGAGGGCGAACTTCATAAATTCGGCATTTCGGAGATCGGCGATAACGAACGGCTTCTCTCTCTGGAAGAAAAGCCGCTGCATCCCAAGTCGCATTGGTGCACGCCGCCGTTCTATTTCTACACGAAAGCCGACGCCGGACGCATCAAAGACGCGATCGCGGACGGCTGCGGCACGGACGCTCCGGGAAGCTTGGTCGCGTGGATGTGTCGTCACAGCATCATGTACAGCATGGAAATGCCCGGCAGTCGCTACGACGTCGGAAATTTGGAAAGCTATCAAAGGGTACAGGAAATCTATCACGGAATTACGAAATAAGAGGTGCAATATGGGAAAGGTACGCATTGATCTGAACAACAGAACGATCCTCGTCACCGGTTCGCCGGGCTTTATCGGCGCGAATCTGGTGTTGCGGCTCCTCAAAGAACTCAGCGGCGGCACGGTCATATCGTTCGACAATATGAACGATTACTACGACCCGACACTCAAGGAGTACCGCCTTTCGCTGATCGAAGAAGCGGCTAAAAGCTCGCCCGTGAAGCACGTATTTATAAAGGGCTCGATCGCGGACAAGGCGCTTGTTGATCGCACCTTTGCCGAATACAAGCCCTCTGTTGTCGTGAACCTTGCAGCGCAGGCGGGCGTGCGTTATTCGATCGATCATCCGGACGTGTACATCGAATCCAATCTGATCGGTTTCTATAACATTCTGGAAGCGTGCCGGCACAATCCGGTGGAACACTTAGTCTACGCTTCGTCCTCCTCGGTCTACGGCGGCAACAAGAAGGTGCCGTTCTCGACCGACGATAAGGTGGATAACCCCGTGTCCCTCTATGCGGCGACCAAGAAATCGAATGAGCTATTGGCGCATAGCTACTCGAAGCTCTACAATATCCCCTCGACGGGACTGCGCTTCTTTACGGTTTACGGACCGGCGGGCAGACCGGATATGTTTTATTACTCCGCCACGCAGAAACTCGTTGCGGGAAAAACCATCCAGATCTTCAACTACGGAAACTGCAAGCGCGATTTCACCTACGTGGACGATATCGTAGAGGGCGTTTTCCGCGTCATGCAGGGGGCGCCGGAAAAGCGTATCGGAGAGGACGGTCTGCCGCTGCCGCCATACGCGGTCTACAACATAGGCGGCGGTACGCCGGAGAACCTTTTGGACTACATCTCCACACTCCAGGAGGTACTGGTCCGCGCCGGTGTTCTCCCGGAAGACTATGACTTTGAAGGGCATCGTGAGTTGGTTCCCATGCAACCGGGCGACGTGCCCGTGACCTACGCGGACAGCGAAGCGCTCGAACGGGATTATGGCTTTACCCCATCCATCGGCATCCGCGAAGGTCTCCGCCGCTTTGCGGAGTGGTACAAAGCATATTATAAAGCGTAACAAAATACAAAAGCGTCGGATTGGGTAACCCCTTCCGACGCTTGTTGTATTGTTTGCGATTTATTTTACCGAACACCTCCGGCTTCGAAGAAGCGTTTCATCTCTTCGAAATCCTGTTCATCGATCCTGCTGTAATCCAGCATTTCACGGCTTTTTTTCGTGTTCCCTCGCAAAAAGCGAACGATCCGTCTGAGCCAGCACCACGGCAGCAGGATCGGCCACTTTTCCAATATCGGGAACTGTGCCTTCATGCGCTTATACGGGAGAAAAACCGCCGCGATCGCGGATTTTCGTTTTCCGCTGTTAAGGTCCTTTCCCATTGCGGCGATACGTCCTGTTTTATAGCTCACTTCCGTGCCGTAAATACCATGCTTGAATGCATGCGAAAGCATGATCTCACAGTTTTCATCGATCGGCCCATCTCCCATCGCGGCGTGACTCAATGCGACCATGCGCTCATGGAACGCCCACATCCCGAATCCCTCGAGTTTTTTTCTGACGTATTCCATGTCTCTTCCCCGCTTTTGCAGCAGCCATGTATCCACGATCCTGCGAAGGCCCAAAGACCCGTTCATGAAATCCTTGTGCAGATGAACAAAGTGGAAGATATAGTAGTCCTCCGGAGACATCCTAAAGATATTCCCCTTCACCGGAACGGCTCTGTTCCACATTTCGCATTCCCAGCTTTGGATCTCGTCGCTGTCATCCGTCAGCCGCTTGTGCATTTCCACGTGCACTTCACCTTTTCGGAA
>JAFZIH010000089.1 GCA_017554455.1 Clostridia bacterium
CGGTCAGCGCGTTCGGCAAAACCTTCTCCCTCGCAGACGAGGTCGTCAGTCTGAACGACGTTCCTATGAAGGATCAGCTTGACGCGCTTCGAACGCTGCTCCCGTATCTTCGCAATGTTAAGCGGCTCGACATGGAAAACTGCGGGATCGCAGACAGCGTCATGGCCGAGCTTCGGGAAGCGTTTCCGACTCCGAAAATCGTCTGGCGCGTGTCCGTCGGCAGATATTCCTGCCGAACGGACTCGATCATGATCCGGTTCTCGCTCGATATCGACAAGCGACGGCTGTATGACAGGGATACCGAAGCGCTCAAATACTGCAACGAGGTACGCTATCTGGATCTCGGTCACAACCGTATACAGAAAATGCGGTTCCTGGAATATATGCCGGATCTGGAGGTGCTGATCATCGCTGTCGGAGATATGAACGACATAACGGGCGTAGAGCACTGCAAAAAGCTCGAGTACTGCGAGTTTCTGTCCGGTCACGTCAGCGATCTCTCGCCGCTTGCCGCCTGTACGGAGCTCAAACACCTGAACGTCTCTCTGAATTCCATCACCGATATCACGCCCCTTTACGGGCTGACGAAGCTGGAGCGGCTCTGGATCTCACGAAACAAGATCCCCGAAGAACAGATCGAAGAGATCCGCCGGCTGCTGCCGAACTGTGAAATCAACACGACCGCAATTGACCCCACCGGCGAAGGATGGCGGTATAGCAACGAAGCCAGGGGAACACGCTGTGAGCGCTATGATCTTCTGCATCACCAGTTCTATTACAATCTCGGGATCCTGAGCTATACCGAAGAGACCCGGCCTACGTCTTACGACTGATCCTCGCATCCCGGATCCGTTTCATAAAAAAACCGCCTTCCGCAAAATGCGGAAGGCGGTTTTTGAATCCTGTATCAGTTGGTTTTTCCGTTCAGGACGTTGGACCACTGGCCGTAGTAGTTCTTCGTCTGGAACTCATGATACGAACGCACGCGCACGTAGTAGGTGGTGTTCGCCTTCAGACTGCTGATGGTGCCCTTTGCGGTCTGCCAGTCGGTGACGTTGATGCTCTTCACATTCTCCTTGAACGCGGAATCCGTCGCGACCTGCAGCTGATAGCCGGTGAACAGTTTGCTGGCATCCCACGTCGCGCTGATCTTATTCGCGCCCGGCGTGACGGACGAAAGCGTTCTGGTCGTGATGCGGACCGTAAGGACCTTCGGACTGACAAGACCGAGGTTGTAGTTATCCATCGGGTTGGTGAAGTATGCCTTTACGCCGTACTCATACTTCGTGCAGGCGTATACCTTGGTATCCTTCCAGGACGTCGAGGTGGTGTAGTTCCAGCGACTGAAGCTGGTCCAGCCGTTGGTCGTGGTGCTCCACGCGCGGCGATAGACGACGTAGCCGCCCGCGCCGGGGACCGCCTTCCATTTCAGCTGGATTCCGTCCTTGACGTTGTCGACACTCAGCTCTTCCGAACCGGCAAGGTAGATCTTAAAGAACAGGGACGTCGTTTCGGTATGCCCGTGCATGGTCACCTTGAGGTATGCGGTACCCGGATCGACGTTGTCGGTGTAGGTGAAGGAATAGTAGCTCGCGTCGATGGTGTTGCCGTTTGCGTCTGTTACGACGAACTTCGGGCACATTTCATGACCGGTGTAAACGACGTACGGCGTGCTTCCGAGGTACTTGACTTCGCCGCTCGCGAACTTGACCGAATACTCCGCGTTGAAGCTGCGGTTGACTTCGACGGTCATGTCGCCCTTACCGGTGTTGAAGAGATACTTGAAGCTCGAGCAGAAGTTCGGCATGGTCATCTTGCCCGTGGACTTGTCGTACTTGTATACGCTGCTGAACGCCTTTACGTCCTTGATATCCGTTGAAGCCGGGAAGAAGCCGGACATATCAAGCACGTACTCGCTGCCGACGAGGGTGAGGTTCATCGGATCGACCGTGGTCTGATTCGCGAAGTTTATGCTGCTGAGGATCGAGTTGGAGGACAGATGCAGCGCGCGCAGGGAGTTGTTGCTGCAATTCAGCGTTTCCAGGTTCGAGCAGGTGTTCGTGTCCAGCTTGCCGATGTGGTTGTTCTGGCACTTCAGGGTACGAAGCTTTGAGCAACCCGAGACGTTCAGGGTTGTGAGCTTGTTGCTGTTGCAGACAAGCGAATCGAGCGACGTGCAGGAGCTGGCGTTGAGCGTGGTCAGCGCGTTGCTTCCGCAATCCAGATTGACAAGCTTGGTGTTCGCCGAAATGTTCAGCGAAGGAAGCTTGTTGCTGCGAACGAACAGATTCTTCAGCTTGGTATTTGCCGAAACGTTCAGCGCGACGAGTCCGCAGCTGTTCAAGCTCAGCGTCACCAGATCGGTGTTCTTCGTAAGGTCGATCGTCGAGAGCGTGTTGCTGTCGGCCGCGAGCGTGGCCAGCTTCGTGTTTTTGGTCAGATCGAGCGTCGTCAGCTTGTTGCTGTTGAGCACGAGATCCGTCAGATCCGTATTCTTGGTCAGATCGACCTTCTCAAGACCGGTGGAATTCGCGGTCAGCTTTTTGAGCTTCGTGTTCTTCGTAAGGTCGATCTCCTTGAGACTGTTCTTTGCGATATTGAGCTCCGTCAGCGCCGTATTCTTGGTCAGATCCAACTTCTCAAAGCTGTTGCTGCTGACGTCAAGCGTCTTGAGAACGGTATTCTTGGAAAGATCGATTTTGGAGAGTTTATTGCCGGAAAGCTTGAGCGTTTCAAGCTTTGCGAAGTTGGTCAGCGTAACGGTGGTGATGTTGTTGTTTATCGCAGAAAGCTCGACCAGGTTCTTGTTGTTCTTGAGCGTATCGAGAGATTTCAGCGAGTTGTCGTTGAGATGCACGTGTTCAAGCGTGGTCAGCGCGGACAGATTCAGCGAGCTGAAGCTGTTGCTGCTCGCATATAAGTTCTTCAGCTTCTTGTTCTTGCTTAGATCCAGCGCTTTGAGCTTATTGTTGGTGCAAGCCAAAAAGTTCAGATCCGGGCAGCCGGTAACGAGAAGCGAGGTGAGCCCGTTGCTCGCACACTCCAGTCTCCAGAGGTGCGTGTTTTTCCGAAGGTCGAGCTTTGTGATCTTGTTGCCCGTGCAGACGAGGATCTTCAGGTTCTTGAACAGAGCGATACCGGTCAGGTCCGCAATGCCCTCCTTGCTGCAGTCGATCTTCGTGATATCATCCGCCTGCGCCTGCGTCATCGAGGATTCGCCGCCGGAGATGTTGGCCATGACCCATTTGCGGAAATTCGCATCCGGGAAGTTCTTCGAATTGACGTAAACGGTGGCTTCGATATCCTCGTCGATCGGATTGGTCAGAGCATCCGTGCCGTCTTCGAGCGGCTCGGTGACCGATTCGATCCCCTCTTCGGGCTTCTCCGCAGGTTCCTCGGCGGGTTCTTCCTCCGCGGGTTCTTCCGCCGCCGGTTCCTCCGCGGGTTCTTCCGCCGCCGGTTCCTCAGCGGGTTCTTCCGCCGGTTCTTCCGTTGCGGGCTCCTCCGCGGGTTCTTCCGCCGCGGGTTCCTCCGCCGGTTCCTCAGCGGGTTCTTCCGCCGGTTCCTCAGCAGGTTCTTCCGCGGGTTCCTCAGCGGGTTCTTCCGCTGCGGGTTCCTCCGCCGGTTCCTCAGCGGGTTCTTCCGCTGCGGGTTCCTCCGCCGGTTCGGTCAACGCCGGCTCGTCCTGCGCTTCTTCCGCGATCGCCGCGGGCAGAAGCGACAGCATCATGACGATGCACAGCAAAAGGGAAATCCATTTTTTCATTCCTTTTATCCTCCTCAACTGAGTATAGCTCCGTATATCATTATAAGCATATATACAAAAAAAGGCAAACGCAAAACTGCATAAATTCATGCCTGCACCCTGTATATTTTTACGAAAAAATGAACGCCGTCCCATTTTTGTCGCAGATGTACGGCATTTGCATGCAAAGATTATGAACGAATTGTATGCGGTATGCATATCGCATACCCTGAATGTACATGCGCGGTATGCATACACGCGCCGCGATTTTATGCACAGCTGTTACGTTCGCCGAAGCAGCGGAACGGACGGCTGACGGTCGTCGCTGCGATTTTTCGTGCAGGCAATACGCAAAAGCCGCCGCGCAAAATCGCGCGGCGGCCGTTTCAAATGCTTTATCTCGAATGTTCCTTGATCGCGCCGGAACGGTACGCCTGCAGGAGGAGCTGGAGGTCGTCGATGCGCTCCAAAAGCGTTTTACCGACGTCGGTATCAGCGACGCGCTTGCGCGTATGCGGCGTATAGACGATCTGCTGGGTACTGTGGATGTCCGTCTCCGTGCGGATCGCCTCGTTGACCGTCACGAACGGGTCGTGGCAGGAAAGGATCATGTGCTGCGAATTGTAGATCAGCGTATAGCCCGCAATGCCGGTCGTAGACTGATACGCCTTCGACATGCCGCCGTCGATGACGAAGATGCGGCCGTTCGCCTTGATCGGGGATTCACCTTTCTTGATCTTGACCGGCACGTGTCCGTTGATGATGTGCGAATCGGGATCGGAGGAGAGCCCGAACTCTTCAAGGATCCTGATCGCGAAGTCCTCGTGCTCGGCGAGCTTGAAGTACGGGTTCTTGTGCTCCTCGTGCGTCGCCTTGTCGTCGATAAAGTAGCGCTCGAACGTCGTCATCTTGTCCTTGCCGAACAGCGGCGAGTTCGTGCCGCACCACATGTACCAGAAGAAATCGAGCCCCTCTTCGCGCTCCGGTGTGCCCCACTTGGTGAAAAAGCCCTGGCGTACCAGCGCGTCCGCCTTGTCGAACAGCGCTTTGCCGGAATATTCCTTGCCACCGATCGTAACGGACGCGAACGTACCGTCCGCGTTTGCGGGCACGCAGCCGTGGAACAGGAGGTTGCCGTTGCACACGAGGTACATGCTGCCGTGCGAGAACAGGAATTTCGTATGCTCGCGGATCTTGCCGCTGTGATAGAACGCCGTGCGGAGCTTGTCCATCAGGTCCTCCTCCGCCTCGGTCAGCGCGTACGGATCGGCCGGGTCCACGGTTTCAAAGCGTTTGTCGGCAAGCTCGTACTCGATGCCGTCGATCACCATCGTGCCGCGCTCGTAGTCCACGCGGTGCAGCATGCGGCGGTGGTCCATATGATAGTCCGGGTTCTTTTCGATGATCTGTCCCTCTAACTTGAAGAGGATGATCGCCATCGCCTTGTGCATCTTCGCGATCATCTCGGGGTTGTCGTGGTGCGCGTCGCCCACCTCGCGCGGGAGGAACTTCGTGCAGGGATCGTCGCCGTACGTTTCGAGCGCGAACTTCAAAAGCGGCGAAAGCGAGATGCCGTAGCCGTCCTCGATCGTGTCGACGTTGCCGTATTTCAGCGAGTTGATGATGGCGGTCGCGATCAGCGCGCGGTTGCCCGCCGAAGCGCCCATCCACAGGATGTCGTGATTGCCCCACTGGATATCGACGTTGTGGTAGGTCAGAAGACGGTCGAGGATGATGTGCGCGCCGGGACCGCGGTCGAACACGTCGCCCACGATGTGCAGGCGGTCGATGACGAGCCGCTGGATGAGATTGCTTAGCGCCACGATCAGCGCGTCCGCCTGCTCGGTCTCGATGATCGAGCGGATGATTTCGTTGTTGTAGCGGACCTTGTCCTCGGTCTCGATCGCGTGCAG
>JAFZIH010000090.1 GCA_017554455.1 Clostridia bacterium
CGTCGCCGAAGCGATGGTAAAATACATCATCAGGACGGTGCTGGAACGCTGCCCCGCCGAGATGGAGTTTTTCAACAAGTTCGTTGACAAGGGACTTTTGGAGCGTCTCGACAACGTGCTGAACAACGAGTTCAAGCGCCTGAGCTACACCGAGGCGATCGAGATTTTGAAGGCAAGCGGCGAGCAGTTCGAGTACCCGGTCGAATGGGGCGTCGATCTGCAGAGCGAGCATGAGCGCTACATCACCGAAAAGGTCTTCGGAAAGCCCGTGTTCCTCACCGATTACCCGAAGGAGATCAAGTCGTTCTACATGCGGCAAAACGATGACGGCAAGACCGTCGCGGCGGCGGACCTTCTCGTTCCCGGCGTCGGCGAGATCGTCGGCGGCAGCCAGCGCGAGGAGCGCTACGACGTGCTCGACGCACGCTGCAAGGAGCTCGGCATGGACATGAGCGAATACCAGTGGTTTCTCGACCTCCGAAAGTACGGCGGCGTCAAGCACGCGGGCTTCGGTCTCGGCTTCGAGCGCATGGTCATGTACCTCACCGGCATGCAGAACATCCGCGACGTGCTGCCCTTCCCGCGCACGGCTGCGAATCTCGAAATGTAAATTCGTCGCCGCGGACGTCGAATCGTTCGCGGCGATGTTTTGTTTTGGCGACAGATCCTCCGGCAAGCGGAAACATCGCCGTTCACACACTCCGTCGCGGCTCATCTCCGCAAGCGACCGCGCTTGCTGCGGCTGTTCGGTTGTAAACGCCCTCACAACGCCTCCGCTGCGCTACCAATCGCTTGCGGTATTGCGCCTTCGGCGCATCCGTATGACAGTTCTTCTTTCCGAAGAACTTTCCTTTTCTGCGGACGTCGAATCGTTCGCGGCAAAACATTATTACAAAAACCGGAGAGCGTTCCTCTCCGGTTTTGCTTTACGTATTTTGTTGTTACGCTTTCGGACCGGCGTTCTTGATCGCCTCGGGCATGTCGGGATATTTCTTCTCGAAATTATCGTGGAACATGCCGGCGAGTTTCTTCGCCTGCGCGTCGTACGCGTCCTTGTCCGCCCAGAGATTTCTGGGGTTCATGATCTCCGCGGGGACGTCCGCGCCGGGCACGAAGGACGGCACGTCGAGGTTGAACACGTCGTTGTGCGTGAACGGGACGTTCTCCTTTGCGTATGCGTCGTTCAGCGCGGCGGTGATCATCGCGCGGGTGTAGCGCAGCTTCATGCGCGGGTTCTTGGTGCCGTCGGGATTGACCGCGGGACCGCTGACCCAGCCGGTGTTCACAAGATACACCTTCGTGTTGTACTTTTCGATGCGCTCGCCGAGCATGCCCGCGTAGACCGATGCTCTGAGCGGCATGAACGGCTCGCCGAACAGCGTGGAGAACGTCGGGACCGGCTCGTTGATGCCGATCTCGGTGCCGGCGACCTTGGAGGTGAAGCCGGTGACGAACTGGTACATCGCCGCTTCCTTACTGAGCAGGGAGATCGGCGGGAGCACGCCGAACGAGTCGCAGGTCAGGAAGATGACGACCTTCGGGATGCCGCCGACGCCGGGGATCGCGGCGTTCGGGATGTATTCGACCGGGTAGCCGACGCGGCTGTTGATCGCAAGCGACGGGTCGGAGTAGTCCGGCTGACGCTTGTCGTTGACCACGACGTTTTCAACGAGCGAACCGAAGCGGATCGCGCGGTAGATCTCCGGCTGCTCCTCCTCGACGAGGTCGATGCACGTTGCGTAGCAGCCGCCTTCGATGTTGAAGATGCCCTCTTCGTCCCAGCCGTGCTCGTCGTCGCCGATCAGCATGCGGTTCGGGTCGGCGGACAGCGTCGTTTTGCCGGTACCGGAAAGTCCGAAGAACACCGCGGTTTCCTTGGTTTCGGGATCCATGTTCGCCGAGCAGTGCATCGGAAGCGTGCCTTCCAAAGGCAGCACGAAGTTCATGGTGGAGAACACGGACTTTTTGATCTCGCCCGCGTACTGGCTGCCCGCGACGAGGATCATGTGCGCTTCATAGTCGATCATGATTGCCGCTTCGGAGCGCGTACCGTCGATCTCGGAGCTGCACTTGAAGCCCGGGCACGCGATCAGCGTGTAATCCGGCTCGCCGAAGTTTTCCAGCTCCTCCGCCGTCGGACGAACGAGCAGGTCGCGGATGAACAGCGCTTCGCTTGCATACTCGCAGATGACGCGGAACTTCTTGGCGTATTTCTTGTCCGCACCGGCAAAGCCGTCGAACACAAACACGTCGCGGCCCTGCAGATACGCAACCATCTTGGACTTGATGGCGTCGAACTTTTCACGCTTGACCGGCACATTGACCTTGCCCCACGCGATCAGATCGTGAACGCCCTCGCTGTCCACGATGAACTTATCCTGCGCGCTTCTTCCGGTGTACTTGCCGGTCTTGACAAGCAGCGCGCCGTTGTCCATGATGACGCCTTCCTTGCGTTCCAGCGCATGCTCATACAGCTCCGGAACCGTCAGATTGCGGTAAACCGCCTTGGGATGGATGATGCCGAGATGTTCGAGATTCATATCGTTCGCTCCTTTATAAGATAATCTTTGCGGGGATTTTGGGACGCCGTCCCATTCCTCCCCATCATAATTTCAGTATACTCCCTCCCGCGCCCGAATGCAAGCAAAAACATGCGCCGCGCGTTATTCCTGCGCGATCTCCTGCTTGAGGCACTCGCGCATGTACAGGATGCAGTATTCCTCAAAGGATTTTTCGTCCTCGGCGCTCGAAAGGAGCGCGCGCAGCGCGCGGTAGGGGATCACGATGTCGCCGGTGCGGTCGATTCGGCTGTTGGTCGCCGCCATGTGCATGATGACCTCGCGCATGTCCTTTGCGTTGTACGCCTCGAAAAAGGACTTGCTCGCCTTGTTGCGGTAGCGCTCGCGCGAACCGTTGTGCAGGATGCGCAGCACGAACGCGATGCCGTAGGTCAGAGGCAGAAATGCCGCGAGCGAGATCCATTCCGGAATGCGCGTGAGAAAACCGTAGAAGTCGTTCCAG
>JAFZIH010000091.1 GCA_017554455.1 Clostridia bacterium
CCGCCGTACGGTCCGAGCTTGCCTTCCATGACCAGCCAGTCGCCGATCTCGATCGGATTGCCGTTCGTGTCGCTGTCCATGGAGTTATACGCCTGCAGCGCGTACACTTCGCCGTCGATCTTCGCCTGCAGGATCGCGGAGTTGATCGAACCGAAGTTACCGAAGCGGTACACGAGCTGACCCACGACCTTCGCGCTTGCGACATCGCCCGCGGCGAGCGCCTGCGGAATGCTCATGATATCGCTTTCGCTGACCGTATAGGTGATCTCGATCGTGTTGGAGACCGCGGTGCCGACCTGTGCGTACGCATAGAGCGTGCAGGTCTCGTTGATCGTGATCGGTCCGGTGTATTCCGCGAACGTGCCGTCCTCGCCGATCTTCCAGAAGATCGTCGCGCCTTCGGTCTCGCAGCGGAGCGTGACCTTCGTTCCGGGCAGGTTGACGCCGGATCCGTCGGGCGTCGCAGTCGGCTCCTTGACGATGATGCCGTCCAGCTTATAGAACAGGAAGTCGAACGCGCCGGAATCGTCGATCTTTCCGTAGCCGCTGAAGTAATCCTTCGCAGCGTACCACTCGAGATAGACCCCGCGTGCGACGTTCTTGATGCTGTAGCCGTCGCCGTGCTCCTCGACCGCCCAGTCCTTGTTGACTTCGTCATAGGGCGTGCTGCTGAAGCTTGCGCCCATCGAAAGGAACCTGCCGTTCTGCGAGAAACGGTAGGTGCCGTCCTCGTTCTTCGTGACGTCCCAGACGATGTTCTCGGAAACGCCGGAAAGTGTGCCGTCCGCCGGAACGATATCCACGCCGGCGTTATAATAGCCGTTCGTTCCGCAGGCATCCAGCGCCTTGTTATTCGTGAAGTTCAGAATAACGACGCGGTCGCCGGTTTCCGGAAGCTCGGTCATCAGCGTCGCCTTCGCAACGGCCGGCGCATCCTCGGCAAATGCCGACGGGATCAGCGCGAGCACCATCAAAAGCGACAGGATGAGTGCCAATGCTTTTTTCATGTGTTCTTGTCTCCTCCTACTCAGTTTCTGTAGGGCAGTCCCAAAAAGGGCGCAGTACCCTATTTATACGCATCCATTATACACGAAACCTCCCGAAAAATCCATCCCAAATTCATACTTTTTTCATAAATTCTTCGGCAGTAAAAAGCGGAAGCGCATCGGCTTCCGCTGATATGGGCATTGACCGGAACGGCGAGGATCCTGTGACGCGTGTGATATGCGTGACAAGCGTGACAAACGTGACAAGCGTGACAGGTTGAAAGGAGAACCGTACCCTTGTCACCACGAAACCTGCAGGGAGATTGCAGATTCGGAAGATCTGATCGGACAGAGAAAGGAGCTGTTACAAAACAGCTCCTTTTTGATGCATCCTGTTTTCTTATTGCTTAACCAACGTAATCTCGCTTGTACTGTCTCTGAGCGTCATGGTATCGCCGTTCAGAGAGATGTCGGTATAATCGTTATCAAAATACAATCTGTTTCCGGAGAGACGGTACTGTCCGGTGAGTGCGATAATGCCGTTGAGTGTCCAGCTGTACGTCCCGCCGCTCATAAAATGCAGATTTGCACCGATCAGGTTCTCCGCATCGCTCCCTTTTGCCGCAGTCACTTTCCACGTGCCTACGATCTGCTCCTTTGTGATACTGCTGCCGCACGCGACGAAGGACAGCAAAAGTACCGCAGCCAATACGATGGCAATTGTTTTTTTCATTGTAATACCCCCCCACATAATATTTGGTCGGCAATTATTATATTCAATTGTCTGCTTTTTGTCAAACAGATGTTGTCAAAGGGGGGTCTCCTGTCACGTTTGTCACGCTTGTCACGCTTGTCACGCTTGCAACGCTTGTCACACAGAAATACAGGGAGACGGCTTCTCTGTTTATTGATAATGTATCATCGCTTATGCGAAAAGTCAATAAACGGCAAAACTAAAGCGAGGATCGCTTGACCCTCGCTTTGTTTTGTGTTCGATTATTCAATCACGCTTGCGACGACGCCGGAAGCAACCGTACGGCCGCCTTCACGGATTGCGAAGCGGAGACCCTGCTCCATCGCGATCGGCGTGATCAGCTCGATTTCCATGCGGATGTTGTCGCCCGG
>JAFZIH010000092.1 GCA_017554455.1 Clostridia bacterium
ATGTCTTCTTTTGTGTAGGCGGACTGCTCGTTCGGCTGTTCGTAGCGCATATCCTCCTGCACGATCTCGCGGCAGAGCTCGACGCACTCGTTGCAGATATACACGTTCGGGCCCGCGATCAGCTTGCGGACCTGGTTGCGCTGCTTGCCGCAAAAGCTGCAGCGTACCTTGTCAAAATTGTCTCTGTCTCTTGTGCCTGCCATGCCGTTATCTCCTCGGTACGATGATCTCGTCTACGATGCCGTAGTCTTTCGCCTGCTCCGCCGTCAGGAAGTTGTCGCGCTCGGTGTCCCGCTCGATCGTTTCAAGCGGCTGACCGGTGCGTTCGCTCAAGATGCGGTTCAGTTGGTCCTTGATGCGGATGATCTGCTCCGCGTGGATGCGGATATCCGTCGCCTGTCCCTGTGCGCCGCCGCTCGGCTGATGGATCATGATCTCGCTGTTCGGGAGCGCCTTACGCTTGCCCTTTGCGCCTGCCGCGAGCAGGAACGCGCCCATGCTTGCTGCAAGCCCGACGCAGATGGTGCTGCATTCGCAGCGAAGATACTGCATCGTGTCATAGATCGCGAGGCCTGCGCTCACCGAGCCGCCGGGACTGTTGATATAGAGGAAAATATCCTTGTCCGGATCCTCCGCTTCCAGAAACAGCATCTGCGCGATAACGAGATTTGCGGTATCGTCGTCGATCGGGCCGCCGAGGAAGATGATGCGATCCTTTAATAAGCGCGACCAGATGTCATAGGAGCGCTCGCCGTGGCCGGACTGTTCGACCACCATCGGTATCAGATTCATAAGATACCTCCTTTCAGGAATCGGTCTGTTGAAGGTCTTCAACAGACCGGTTGTGCGTTTTTCTTGCCCTCCCTGTGCAAGGGAGGGTGGCCGCGAAGCGGTCGGGAGGGTTGTTTATCCCTTACTCTGCCTTCTCCGGCTCTTCGGTTTCGACCGCCGAATCGACGATCAGCTTGATCGTCTTGTCGACCGCGACGCGATCCGCAAAGTATTCGCGGTCCGCATCGGTCAGCTGCGCCTTGAAGGTCTCGACGTCCGTGCCGCCGTTCTCCGCGTACTTTACGATCTCCGCTTCGATGTCCTCATCGGTCGCCGTGACGTTCTCCGCCTTCGAGACCGCTTCGATCACGAGCTGCATCTTGACGCGCGCTTCCGCTTCGGGACGGTAGTTGTCACGCATCTGCTGCTCGGTCGTGTTGAGGTACTTCAGATACGTGTTGAAGTCGAGGCCGCTTCCCGCGAGACGGTACTTGATGTCCTGCATCATGTAGTCCACCTGACGGTCGATCATGCATGCCGGAATGTCCACGGTCGCGTTGTCACACGCGCCCTTGATCGCCGCGTTCTCACGCATGGCGTCCGTGCGCTGCTTCTTTTCCTCGAGCATTTTGGCCTTTTTGTCGGCTTTCCATGCATCGACGGTCTCAAACTCACTGATATCGCCGATAAAATCGTCGTCGATCTCCGGAAGCTCCTTCTGCTGGACCGCCTTCACCGTGCAGGCGAACACCGCCGCCTTGCCCGCGAGGTGCTCCGCATGGTATTCGGTCGGGAACGTCACGTTGACGTCGCGGGATTCGCCCGCTTTGATCCCCACGAGCTGATCTTCAAAGCCCGGGATGAACGTGCCGCTGCCGAGCAGAAGCGTCTGATCCTCCGCCGTGCCGCCTTCGAACTTCTCGCCGTCGACGGAGCCCGAATAATCGAGCAGGACGCGGTCGCCGTTCTCCGCGGGACGGTCGACGTCCACGAAACGCGCCTGATGCTCGCGCTCCGCTTCGAGCGCCTGATCGACTTCCTCATCGGTTACAGTATAGTCCGCCTTCGGCACCGCGATACCTTTGTATTCGCCGAGCGTGACTTCGGGCTTCAAAGTGACTTCCGCCACGAAGGTAACGCCCTCGTCCTCGCCGATCGAAAGGATGTCGACGTCGGGACGGTCGACCACGAACAGATCGTGCTCCTTGACCGCCGCGTCATACGGTTCGCCCCAGCAGAGATCGAACGCGTCCTCATAGAATACGCCTGCGCCGTAGTAGGTCTCGATCACCTTGCGCGGTGCTTTGCCCTTACGGAATCCCTGGACCGCATAACGGCCCGCCGTCTTTTTGTACGCCTCGTTCAACGCTTTGCGGAAGGTTTCCGCGTCGATCGTGATCGTCAGTTTTGCTTTGTTCCCCTCAAGTTTTTCCAGTTGTGCCATGTTCCTTACTCCTTATCTATTTCCTTGCACGCCGAATAGATCGGCATTCTTCGCCGGATTGTGGTATCATACCACAAGACCCGGCCGTTTGCAAGGGTCGGACAGGTTTTTTGCATTTCTGTTGCAAAAAGTTTGCAATGCGCCGCATGATCGCTTCAACGTGCAATCTTGACCCGGTCCGCGATCTGTGTTAATATAGATTGATTCGGTATGGATGCATGAGAACGGAGGCATTATGGAACGGTATTGTCTGATCGCGAACCGCACGTCCGGCAGCGGAAGCGCCGGCGCGTATATCGACCGCGTCAAGGAACTGCTTGCCGCACGCGGCGTGGACTTTGATATCCGCGAAACACAGCGTCCCGGTCACGCGACGGAGCTCGCGAAGGCCGCGGTCGACGAGGGCTTTGATGTAATCACGGTTGTCGGCGGCGACGGGACGCTCCGCGAGACCGCAATGAGCGTGGTGCATACCGACCGCGTCCTCGGGCTTTTGCCCTGCGGCACGGGCAACGACTATGCCCGCGCGCTCGGCATCCCGACCGATCCGGAAGCTGCGCTCGACATTCTTTTGAACGGAGAGACCAGAACCGTCGACGCCGGCATGGCGAACGATCAGGTCTTCTTCAACATCGCGGGCTTCGGCTTTGACGTGGACGTACTGGACTACACCGAGGAATTCAAGCCGAAGTGCCGTAACGGCGAGACCGCGTACCGGCTCGGGTGCTTGAAAGCCGTGCTCGGGCTGAAGCTTCGGAAATCGACGCTGACGTTTCCGGACGGCACGATCGAACAGAACGTGCTGATGGCGGCGGCGGGCGTCGGCACGCATTTCGGCGGCGGCATGAACGTGCTGCCCGAATCCGATATGTCCGACGGACTTCTGGACGTGTGCGTCGCGCACGACGTCAAACGGCTCGGGGTACTGAAGCTGCTGCCCAGGTTCATCAAGGGAAAGCATATCGGGTTGAAGTGCATCACCTATCGCAAGACGACCGAGGTCACGGTGGTCTGCGATCCGGTTTCGCGCATCGAGGTCGACGGCGAACGCATGGACGGCACGCCCGTGACCTTCCGCGTGCTGCCCGGCGCTTTACGGGTGCGCGCACCGAAAAAGAACTGACACGGAGTATCTATGAGCGACTTCGGCGAACGCTTACGCGAATATATACGCGACAGCGCGGACCGCAAGCTGACGATCGGCCGCATGGTCGTATCCCGGCTCGCGTTCTTCGGCGTTGCCGCGGGCATTCTCATCGTCGGGGTCCTTGCGCTGCTCTTTCTGGTCCTTTCAAAGCGCGACAAGGGTCTGACCTTCACGCGCGCGGACGTCGTTTCCGGCTACACGTACCGCATGAAGGACGACGTACTCTCCTACCGCACGGAGGACCGCCTCTATACGTACGACGCGGCGAAGGACATCTCGACCTTCTTCCCGATCGCCAACATCGAGGGGTATGACAGTTCCGCATCCATGACGGTCGTGTACGCGGGCACGCAGTTCAAGATCCAGGGCGCGGAAAAGACGCTGGCGCTGAAAAGCGGCACGATCCTCGACGTGCGCGCAGGCAGGAACTACGCCGCGCTGCTGTACAGGATCCCCGTCGACGACCGCGATGAACGCTTTATCGAGATCATCAATCGGAACATGCAGTCGGTCAATACGATCTCGTTCAAGGACAGCGAGATCGTCGCGTTCGGATTCCTCGATACGGGTTCGACCGAGCTTCTGTGGGTCTCCACGATGGACGTCGGGCAGTTCACGGAGGAATCCATCGTCCGAATCTATGACTGCGGGAACGGCGGCACCATGATCCATTACACCACGCCGTTCTATAACCAGGCGATCTATAATCTGTATCTGTCCGATCGCTGCCTCTTCATGGTCGGCACACAGTCGATCATCCGCTACGACCGCGAGGACGACGGCTTTTCCGCCGAACGCGACCGCGTGCGGGTCTACGGCAGCACGATCGTCGATTTCTCCGCAGGGACCGAGACCGCATACTTCATCGCGCTGCCCGTCGCGGCAGAAGGCGAGGAAAACAGTCTCGTGCGGCTGATCACGATCTCCGAGACCGACGACCTCTGGTCGAACGTCATGCAGAAATACATGCCTTCCCCCGTCGTCGGCGCGTTCCTGTTCAACGGAACCATCTGCGTGTTCACGCGGGAAAACTTCCTGCAATTCTCCTTTGCGGGGAAAAAGCTTCTGGACCTCGAACCGGAATATGAGCCGGTCAAAGCGTTCCGGTACGGCGCGGACGGATTTCTCGTCGTTACCGAACAAAACTGCTATCGTGTCACGCTTGACTGACGCGGAAAGGAGCCGGACATGATCATCACCATCCTGATCCTGGTCGTTCTGGGGCTGTGCATCCTGGCGGGGTATTATCGCGGGGTCATTTACTCCGCCGTCAGCATCGGGCTCACGCTGCTTTCCTTTTTCCTTGCGCTTCTGATGATCCCCGTCGTCGCTTCGCCCGTGCGGGAGAGCAAGCGGCTGTACGGCAGTCTGCTTTACTACTTCGAAGGATACGAATTCGTCAGCAAAACGAGCGTCGAGCTGATCCACGACCCGGTCTCCTCGATCGACGACGAAACGCTTTCGACGATCATCGACAACGCCGAGTTGCCCCTGCCGCTCGACGGCGCGGTCGGCAAGAACATCCGCCGGGAAGCGTACAGGGAAAAAGGCATCACCACGCTCGGCGACTACTTCAACCAGACGATCGTCGACGTCGTGCTGAACATTCTATCGCTGCTGTTCCTGTTCGTGATCATCCGCGTGCTTCTGGGCTTCATTCTGCGCATGATCGACTACGGCAGGCACGGACTGCCGACGCTGAAACGGTTCGATCCGCTGTTCTCCTGCGGGATCGGATTCCTCCACGGCGTGACGATGCTCTATATCTTTTTCCTGCTCGCCCCGATCGTGCTCACGATCGTCCCGCGGCTCGGACAAATGCTCGTCGAACCGCCGCTTGCGGGCTTCTTCTACCGCATGAACCCGTTCATGTGGCTGATCCCGACAACATAAAATGCGGTCTGTTGAAATGCTTCAACAGACCGTTTTTCATTACCGCACGGATCCGCTTTACAGACAAAGCAGATAGATTAGGACCTCCCGGTCCCTGGCGTTTTTATAGAGATACCCATCCGTTTCAAAACCGAGCTTTTCATGCAAAGCGACGCTTGCCGCGTTATCTGCGCGCACCTGGTTCGAGATGACCCGGTATCCGCGTATCCTCGCTTTTTCAAGGATCAGCCGCATCCCTTCCGCCGCGTATCCTTTGCCTCTTTCGTCCGGGAAAACTTCTATGCCTGTGGATGCGATCGTATCCGTGTGTCCGTACAGGGAAACGCTGCCGACGACCGCATGATCCGCCGTCAGCGCGAGCATTTCAAAATACCTGTCCTGATAGGTTTCTGCTTCCCATGCTTTGATCATTCCGCGGACTTCGTCCATAGATGCGTCCGGCATCTGTTTTTCCCGGATTATCGCAGCATCGTCGTCTGTAAACGGACGCAAGCCGATCATATTCTCCTCCAGAAAAGCCGTTTTATTTTCCGACGCAGAAGTTTGCAAAGATGCGGTCGATGACCTCGGCGTCCACATCTGTGCCGGTGATCGAACCAAGCCGGTGCAACGCTTCCGTGAGGTCTGTCGCGACGCAGTCAAGCTCCGTCTGCTCTTCCCCATGCATGATCGCGTCGTGCGCCTGTTCAAGGGCAAGAAGATGCCGCTCATTGGTGATCGCCTCGGTCGACTGCAGCGCAGGCGCAGCGATCACCGCGATCCGTTCGCGCAGGGCTTCGAGCCCCTCGCCCGTCTTGCAGCTCAATGGAAGCGCATCGGGAATGCGCTTGCCGAGATCGCACTTGTTCGCGATCACGATGCGGGTCTTCCCCGCCGTTTCACAAAGAAGCGCTTCGTCCTCCGGCGTCAGTTCTTCGCTGCCGTCCAGTACAAGCAGCACCGCGTCCGCGGTTTCGAGCGCTTTTTTCGCGCGGTCGACGCCGATGCGCTCCGCTTCGTCTGAGGCGTCTCTGAGCCCTGCGGTGTCGATCAGCCGCACGGGCACGCCGCCGATCGAAAGCCGTTCGTCCAGCACGTCGCGGGTCGTTCCCGCCGCCGCGGTCACGATCGCGCGGTCCTCGCCGAGGAGCGCGTTCAATAACGAACTTTTGCCGACGTTCGGCCGACCGAGGATGACGAGTTTCAGCCCGTCGCGTAAAATACGCGCCTTTCGGCCCTCCTCAATGAGCGCAGTCACCGTTTCCCTTGCCTCGCGCAATATGGCGGGCAGGGTCGCGTACGCGGATTCCTCCGCCTCGTCCGGGTAGTCGATCGCCGCCTCGATCGCGGAACGCGCGTCCAGAAGCGCTTCCTCAACCGCGCGCACGCGTCGGCTGACGCTGCCGGATAGCTGCGAAAGCGCGGAACGGAGGCAGCTTTCCGCCTGCGCGTTGATCACGTCCATGACCGCTTCGGCTTCACTTAGGTCCATCTTGCCGTTCAAAAAAGCGCGCTTGGTAAACTCGCCGGGGCCCGCGGGCACGCCGCCGGCCTCCGAAAGCGCGGCAAGAACGAGCCGCACGGTCGTCATGCCGCCGTGGCAGTGCAGCTCCAGCATGTCCTCGCCGGTGTAGCTTTTCGGCGCTTCGAAAAAGACCGCCATGCAGTCGTCGATCACGTCCCCGTTTCTTTGGATGCGCGTATGCCGCATGCGGGCAGGCGTTTCCCAAACGGGTTTATCAAGAAGCTGTTTTGCGATCGCGCGCGAACGGTCCCCGGAGACGCGGATCACAGCGATCGCGCCGCCGATTGCCGAGGACGGGGCAAAAACGGTGTCAAAGGTTTCCATCATAGCAGAGTATTTCCTCATAAAAAACAGCGCACCTCACGAATCAGCTCTTTTGCACTGTTCGTTTTGCGCGTTGTTTCTGTTTCATATCGAAGCTCATGCGATATGCCGCAATGCGGCACGATATATTTGCTTTGCAAATACGATATACGGGCAAACCCGCACGATATGATATCGATCCCCATGCACCGCAGTGCATATCGTTTCGCAGAAATCTCGTGCCCGTCGGGGCATATCGCGGATCCCGCAGGGATCTATATCGCTGACAAAGTCACTTGTCCGGCGTGATGATGACGCGGCGGTTCGGCTCCTCGCCTTCGCTGTGCGTCGTGACGCCCCGAAAGCCCTGCAGCGCGGAATGCAGCACGCGGCGCTCGTACGGGTTCATCGGCTCCATGGCGACGGAGCGACCGGTCCGCGCGACCTGCGCGGCGTTCTTGCGGGCAAGACGGCGGAGCGTTTCCTCGCGGCGCGCGCGATAGCCCTCGGTATCGACGGAGACGCGGCGATAGCCGTTCTCCTTGCGGTCCTTGTTCACGTACAGCGAAACGATGTACTGGATCGCGTCGAGTGTTTCGCCTCTTCTGCCGATCAGCAGTCCGTCGGTCGTCGAGATGATGTTGAGCCGAAGCCCGTCCTCGGTCTCCGCCGCTTCGACGGTCGCTTCGATCTTCATCTGCTTCAAAAGATCGGAAAGGAAGATCGCCGCGTCGTTTTCCTTCGCAAGCTCCTCGCTGTACGCGATCGCGGGGACTTTCGCTTCCTTTTCGCGCGGTTCGGCGCTTTCACGCTTCTTTTCGCCGCGCGGCTTACGCTCGCGGCGTTCGTTGCTTTCACGTTTCGGACGGTCGGACTTGCGTTCGTGCATCGCCGCCTTTTCGGCTTCAAAATCCGGGACCACGGGCACTTCGCGTTCGGTCAGGCGCACGATCGCGTTCTTCGCGCCGATGCCGAACAGGCCCTTGCTCTCTTTCTGTACGGTCTCCACATCCACTTCGTCGATCGACAGTCCCATTTCGTTGAGCCCGTGAAAGATCGCTTCGTCAATGTTGCGGCCGGAGAATTCCATGCTTCTCCTCATTTTTTGATTACCTCCACAGTTCCCTGCTGCATTTGCTGCTGCATTTTCTTGAAGACCGTCGCGTTCAGGATCAGGGTGATCGCCAGCGAAATGACATTGCTGAAGATCCAGTAGAACGCAAAGGTCGAATCGTACTGATAGCAGAAGAAGAGCGACATTGCGGGCATCATGAACATCATCATCTTGTTCATGCTCTGCGTCTGCGCCGCCGGATCGTTCTTATCGTCGGACTTTGCCGACGTACTCTGCATCGCCTTCTGCTGGCGCTGCATGATCCACGAGGACAAAAACGTCGTCGCAGCGGCGAGGATCGGCAGGATCGCAAAGCCGTTGGACATCTTCTCGTATGCGCCGCCGATCAGCGCGGTATTGGACGTGATCGGTTCAACGAAGCTATTGTACGCTTCCATGAACGCCTTGCCGCCGTCCTGTGCGAACACGTACTGCACCGTGCCGTCCTCGGCGATCGTCTTCGTGAAGAAGTGCAGCTCGTAAAGGATGCGGGTCAGCGCTTCCTCGTTCTTCGAGAAGAAGATGAAGTCCTTGATGTTGTTGGTCGCCGTAAACGTGTTCCAGAACTCCTGCCCGGTCATCAGCGTGCCGCCCGCCTTCAGGTTGTCCGGACGCCAGATGTTGGTGATCCAGAGGAAGCGGGAAGCAGCAAACGCCTGCGCACCCTGCCCCGCGTCGATCTTCAGCATCAGGTCAAGCGTCTGCTGGTTCGACCATGCACGGAACGCCGCGAAGAACATGAACAGCAGCGGCATCATGATGAGCATCGGAAGACATCCGCCCATCGTGGAAACGCCGCGTTCCTTCATCAGCTTCCTCTGTTCGGTCACGAATCTCTGCTGATCGCTGCCGTATTTCTTTTTAAGCTTGTCGATCTCCGGCTGGATCGCCTGCATCTGCATCGACGATTTCCGCGACTTGATATCGGAAAAGATCGTCAGAAGCTTGATTGCGAGCGTGAACAGAAAGATCGTCAGAACGACGACCCATCCGCCGGTCGAAAACAGCGTGCACATCTGCCGATAGACCCAGTCCATCGCGACGAACAGCCATTTTACGAGAAAAAAGGATGAATTCATGAACGGTTCTCCTTGTGTTTTTTCGGTTCGGGAACGGGATCGTATCCGCCCTTCGCAAACGGATTGCAGCGAAGCACGCGCCAAATCGCAAGCCCAACGCCCTTCAGAACCCCATGTTTTTCGATCGCTTCCATGGCGTACTCCGAGCAGGTCGGCGTGTAGATGCACGCGTCCGGCAGATGCGGCGAAATATGCCGCTTATAGAAATGCAGGATCGCGATCAGGACGCGCTTCACGCTTCGTCCCTCATAAGTCCCGCGCGCCGTAAAAGCGTTTCCATCTGTTTGCCGAGATCTTCAAAAGGCGCTTCGAGCACATCCGGCTTTGCGACGAAGATCACGTTGAAGCCGCCCGAGATGCGCGGCACCATCGGCGTCAGCGCGGCGCGCATGCGGCGCTTTGCGCGATTTCTCTGTACGGCGTTGCCGATCCGCTTCGACACCGAAAAGCCGATGCGGACCGAATCGTTCCGGCTCTTTGCGTACACCAGCGTAAAAAGCGGCATGCTGTGCGAGCGCCCGCGCGCGTAGGTATAGCGGAATTCCTTATGCCGTTTCAGAGAATAGGACCGATCCACCGAATACGAGTTCCCTTATAAAGCAACATACGGCAAGCGAAATGCCTGCCGCAAGCGCTCTGTCTCACCTATTTGGACAAATAAAAACCTGCCGATGCGATTACGCGCTCAGCTTCTTGCGGCCCTTTGCGCGTCTGCGCTTCAGAACATTACGACCGTCCGCAGTCGCCATACGCTTGCGGAACCCATGAACCTTGCTGCGCTGTCTCTTTTTGGGCTGATAGGTACGTACCATATCCTACACCTCTTTCTTCCGAATATAGTGATGGCGCATAGCGCCAAATTAACCTTACCCATTATAGAGGAAGCACTCCCCAAATGTCAAGGATTATTTTTCACGCATTTTCTCGCATTCACGCTTATTTTTCGACCGTAAAACAGAACGGGTTTGCGATGCGCTCCTTTTGCCAGAAGGTGATCGCGAGGCGGTAGAGCGCGTGGGCGTGGATGCGGTCGTGCCAGAGCACGCGGCGAAGGAGCTTTTTGAGCGTCCAGAGCTCGCCGTCCCTTGCGGTGAAAACGCGCGGAGACAGGAAATCCGGCATGGATTCGATCGCGCGGAACAGGCGCTTGCGGTCCTCAAGGAAGTCCCCCTCCGTTTCGAACGAAACGCCGAACGCATCCGCGTAATATTCGAGCGCGTTGTTCGTATGTTCCGCCATCTCGCGCGCGGAGCACGGGATCTTGCCGTAGAACGTGCGGCGGGATTTCCTTAACGCGCGGTCCTTCTGCGGGATCGAAGCGACAAGCTTTTCAAAGTCCTGCGCGGACCGGATGCAAAGCTGCTTTTTCTGCGTGTATTCCGTCATGTCCATCGGCAGCCGCTCGGACGGAAACAGCACGTCGCTGTCCGCGTCGTCGACGCGCAGATCCGTCTGGTACGCATGCGTCACAACAAAATCGGACTCGGCAAGGTGCGGCATCGGCGCACCGTGCGCCCACGCCGCGTATTCGGACAGCGCTTTCGGGAATTTCTCCAGCGCCATTGCCACCGTTTCCCCGCGCGAATACGCGCCCGGATAGGCGTCCGCCCAAAGCATCGCGCCCTTTTCGTTGTATTCCGCTATGACCTCGATGTGTGCCATACGTTATCTGCCCTCAGTCTTTCTGATTCTTGCAATGATCTCGTTCGCCTTTGCGTAGACCGCCTCCGGGTCGACGCCGAAGGTGTACGCGCCGCGCTCATAGAGCACTTTGCCTGCGACCATCGTCAGCGCGACGTTCTGTTTGCCGCCGGAATAGACGACGTTCTTTGCGATATTGTTGATCGGCTGCATGTTCGGCATGTGCAGATCGAGCATGATAAGATCCGCATGCTTGCCTTCTTTGAGGCAGTCGCAGTGATCGAGGCCCATCATCTTCGCGCCGACGCTGCACGCCGAGTGCAGCACCTTGACCGGATCCGCCGCGGCTGCGCCGACGGTCAGCTTCTGTAAGCCCGTCACAAGGAACATCTCGCGGAAGAAGTCGAGACAGTTGTTGCTGGCGGGTCCGTCCGTGCCGATCGCGACGGGGATCCCCTCGCGGTAATACGTTTCGATCGGCGCGACGCCGCTCGAAAGCTTCACGTTGCTCGCGGGATTCGTGCACACGTACAGTCCGCGCGCTTTCATGATCTCGAGATCGCCCTCTCTGGGGTGCACCATATGGAACCCGCCGCCGCCGTAGCGGAACATCCCGAGCGAATCGAGATATTTGATCGGCGACATGCCCGTGCGGGCAATGCAGCCGTCGACCTCCGCCGCCGTTTCGGAAAGGTGCGTAAAAACCGGCTGTTTGAGCTCCTCGGCAAGCGCGGCAAGATCGCGTAAAAGCGGCTCGCCCGTCGTATATTCGGCGTGGAAGCCGAGCCGGCAGTTGACCAGCGGATCGAACGCGTTCAGCCGTTCGTAATCGCGGCGGGTCGATTCCGCCGTTCCGCCGAAATCGTTCGCCGCGCCGCAGATCGTGAAGCGAAAGCCCGTGTCGCGGGCACATTCGGCGATCCTGTCCACGTGGTAATACATATCGAACGCGGCCGTGACGCCGCCGGAGACGTATTCGAGCACGGCAAGCTTGGTGAGGTCGTAGACGTCGTCGCCGGTGAGGTGCGCTTCCATCGGGAAGCAGTCCTCGTGCAGCCAGTTGTGCAGCGGCTTGTCGTCGGCAAACGAGCGCAGAAAGGTCATGGCGGAGTGGGTGTGCGCATTCTTGAAGCCGGGCAGTAAAAGATTCCCTTCGCAGTCGATCTCGCGGTCGAACGCAAGCGGTTCGCGCCCGGTCGGATCGCCGACCAATGCGATACGGTCGCCCTTGACCCAGAGTTCGCCCGTCTTTACCGTTCCGTCCGCCGTCTCCATCGGCAGGATGCGCGCGTTGTAAAACCGAATGTTCATGCCGTTCCCCTCCCCGTTGTTGGTATCTTTTAATATAGCATAGTAAACTGGACTATTTCATGTCGGAGACATGAACACTCTGTAAACACGCGTCGGGGTAAAAGAGCGAGTCAAAAGACGGTTGCGTCTTTTGACTCGCTCCGCGATATAAATCCCCGGGGGATTTACGATATTCCCCTTCGGAGAACGATATGTCTTCGACACGATATACCCTGCGGGGTACAGGGATTTATATCATATCGTGCTATCGTCTCCGATAGCATATCGTATTTGCAGAAGGCAAATATATCGTGCCGCGAAAGCGGCATATCGTACAAAAGGATTCCTGTGGATACTGTATAAAACAAGGCGCCTTCGGTTTACATTTGAACCGATAGACGCCTGCTTTCTGTCCTTTTCAGTTTGTGTGCTGTTACAGGATATAAATTTCTTATTTATCCGTATGGATGTCCACCTGCTGATGCGCGAGCGGGATGTCGTTCTCCTTGAGCGCCGCCTGCACCGCCTTATTGAGATCGAAGTACACGGTCCAGTAATCGCCGGACTTGAACCAGGTACGGAGCTTGTACGTGGGAAGTCCTCCGTCGGTCACGGTCACGAAGGTCTCGGGCGCGGGATCCTCAAACACGAGCTCGTGGGCTTTCGCACATTCGAGCATGAGCGCCTGCACCTTTTCACGGTCGGACGCCGGCGCCAGCGTGACGTCGATGTCGAGACGGCGGATGTCGTTTCTGTTCAGGTTCTTGATCGCGGAATTTGCCAGCGGGCCGTTCGGCAGCGTGACGCGGAGATTGTCCAGCGTGTCGATCGTCGTGTAGAACAGCGTGATCTCGCGGACCGTGCCGTCATGCGTGCCGTCGCTGATGAAATCGCCGACGTGGAACGGACGGAACACTAAGAGCATGATGCCGCCTGCGAGGTTTGCGAGCGAGCCCTGCAGCGCCATGCCGACAGCCAGACCGCAGGACGCGAGGACCGCGATGATCGAAGCGATCGGGACGCCGACGGTCGCCACCGCGAGCAGGATGACGAGCAGATAGCCGAGGACCTTGACCCCGCTGACCGCGAACGTCTGCACCTCGGACGCAAGGTTCGTGTACCATTTGCTCTTTCTGATCAGTTTGATGATCAGCTTGACGATCAGAAGGCCGACGATCAGGATGATCAGCGCGGCGACGATCTTCATCGCGATGCTGCCGATCCCATCACCGAACCGTTCCGTGATGGCGTTTGACAGTTTTTGCAGCCAAGTCAGGTTTTCTTCTTCCATGATACTCTCCTCCTCTTTTTGAGTCAGGTACAGTATACCATACCCCGCGCGCTTTGTTAAGAGCCAAATTGCATTTTATATATAAAATGTTTCGGCGGCAAGGTCAAGGGGAACATCCTCCCCTGACACAATGCGCGAAGCGCAATTCATGTGTTGTAGGGGAAGATCATATCTTCCCGTTCCTCTGTTTCGACGGGCGGATACGATCCGCCCCTACGGGTAAATAATCCGCAATTCACGTCCCGCAGGGACAATTCATGACGGCTCCGCCGTCAATTCACGCGCCTTGAAGCGCAATTCATCCGTCCGCTGTAAAAACACGTCGGCGGGACGGACGACCGATGGTCGTCCCTACAGTCTGCGTGACAGGCGTGAGAAGCGTGACAAGCGTGACGAGCGTGACAAACGTGACAGGTTGTCAACAGAACCGTCCCCCTGACACGTTGTCAAGAGAACCGTCCCTCTGACACTAAAGAGAACCGTCCCCTTGACACCCCGACTTAATAGTTAATCTTGACACCCCGCCAGTGATTGATTGCCTTGAAGTCCTTCAACTCTATCCAATATTGTCTTAAATGATTGATTTCAGCCTTATATGTCGTCATGTCGTATGATCCGTCCTTGTTGATCATTACAAAGAAAGCAGTACACCGATGTTCGTTCGGTTGATTATCTGCGATGACATCCTTATAGACAATCCATATTATAAAAAGTGATTTTCCATTGACGTCTAAATCAAGCCAAGAACTATGCAAATAGTCACCTTCATTAAGTATAATACCGGAAGTAATACTGTTCTTTGTGTTTAAGACTGCCGCTCCATTTTCATAGAGCCAGTCACTATCTATTTTAGCTTGGCCTCGTCTAATGATACTTCTTGATGATAAACGGGATTCTTCTATCGGCTTGTCCCAATCGTTTCTCTCCTTTAGCGCGATCACTTCTGCTTCCGTGAAGTCTTCCGCCTTTTCAAATACCGCCCAACATTCATCCTCATAATAATACACATGATCTATATCCGACTTTTGAGATACTGCATACGCATACAGTTGCGTATGCTCTAATGGCTTTTGAAAATAAAAGGAATGAATACCTTCCTCCCAAAATCTAACCTCAAATAGAACTCGATTATATTGATCTTTTTCAATAATGCGAATCTTGGTAGAAGGTGAATCAGCACCAAGTATGCTGAACGCAGCAACCGTGTATAAATCCATGTTATCACCATTATACGCTGCTGGCGGCTCAATTCCGCATTTAGTCACGAAATTACAACTAAATAATAAACATGTCAATATACAGCATAATACAATTACAATTCTTTTATTCATTGTATCCGAATCTCCTTATTTGAAAATGTCCAATTTCTTTGTTGGACGTTGTCAAGGGGACGGTTCTCTTGACAACCTATGCTTTCAATACAGAGTGTCAACGAAACGGTTCTCCTGTCACGTTTGTCACGTTTTTCACGCTTGTCACGCGATTCACACACGTCACGCAAAAAACAGTCCTCCCGGTTCATCAATCGAAATAATGATATATAATGATATCATAGCATATAGCATTTGTCAAAGAAAAGCGCAGGCGTCCTCGCGCGGCATTATATATTATCCGAAAACGGGCGCGGCGGTTTGACACCGTACCGCGCAAATGATATTATAAATAAGTACGGTTATCGTTTGACCGAACCAATTTTTGTATCGGGAAGGAATGTGCATGAATCATCTGACAGAAAACATTCGTCACGTCACTCTGGACGGCGAATCCCTTCGCATCGAACAGGTCGTCGCCGTCGCGCGATTTGGTGCGCGCGTTTCGCTCTCTCCCAGGACGTATGAGCGCATCGACGCGTCCCGCGCGCTGGTGGACCGGATCGTCGCGGAGGGGCGCACGGTCTACGGGATCTCCACGGGCTTCGGCGAGTTCAGTAAGATCACGATCAGTAGCGACAAGAGCGCGCAGCTTCAGCAAAATCTGATCTTAAGCCACTGCGTCGCGGTCGGCGAAGCGCTGAACGAAGAGACCGTCCGCGCGATGATGCTGCTCCGCGCAAACGCGCTTTCGAAGGGCAATTCCGGCATCCGCCGCGAGATCATTGAGACGCTCGTCGGCATGCTGAACAAGGGCGTCACCCCCGTCGTGCCCGAGCAGGGCTCCCTCGGCGCGTCCGGCGACCTCGCGCCGCTTGCGCATATGGCGCTGGTGCTTTTAGGCCGCGGCGAAGCGACCTATAAGGGCAAAAAAATGTCCGGCGCGGACGCCATGGCAAAGGCGAAGCTTCCCACCTTCCACCTGCTTGCAAAGGAGGGGCTTGCGCTCATCAACGGCACGCAATGCATGACGGCGATCGGCACGCTCGCGTGGTACGATCTGAACCGTGCGGCCGAGCTTGCGGACATCACGGCGTCCATGACGATGCAGGCGCTGACCGGGCTTCTTTCCGCGTTCGACCCGCGCATCCACGCGGTGCGTCCGCACGCGGGGCAGGCGCTCGTCGCAAAGAATATGCGGACCATCTGCGCAGACAGCCCGTCGATGGAGCGGAACCGCAACCTTCGCGTACAGGACGCCTACGCGCTCCGCTGCATCCCGCAGGTGCACGGCGCGGTGCGCGACGCGCTTGCGCACGTCAGAAAGGTTCTCGAAACCGAGCTCAACTCCGTCACCGACAACCCGATCCTGTTCCTTGACGACGAAA
>JAFZIH010000093.1 GCA_017554455.1 Clostridia bacterium
GGGGCTGAGCACCGAGAGCGGGATCCCGGATTTCCGTTCGAGCGACGGCGTTTTCAAAGCTATCAGGGCATACGGTGTGCCGCCGGAAACACTGCTGTCCATCGACTTTTTCGAGGACTACCCGGAGATCTTCTACGATTATTATAAGAAATTCCTGATCTATCCCGACGCGAAGCCGAACAAGGCGCACAAAGCGCTTGCGAAGCTTGAGGAAATGGGCAAGCTGAACGCGGTCGTGACGCAGAACATCGACGGTCTGCATCAGGCGGCGGGAAGCAAGCACGTCTGCGAGCTGCACGGAAGCGTCTACCGGAACCATTGCACGAAGTGCCGCCGGTTCTATTCGCTCGAGCAGATCATGAAGATGCAGGGCGTGCCGACCTGCGAATGCGGCGGGATCATCAAGCCGGATGTCGTGCTGTACGGCGAAGGGCTTGACAACTCCGTCGTGACCGACGCGATCCGCAGTATCCGTGAGGCGGACACGATGATCGTCGGCGGCACGTCGCTTGCGGTCTATCCTGCGGCGGGGCTCATCGACTATTTCCGCGGCGACACGCTGATCGTGATCAACCTCTCAGCAACGCCCCGCGACCGCCAGGCGACGCTCTGCGTGCATGAAAAGATCGGCGAAGCGCTGTCCTATCTTTTGGATTGACTTTCCCGAAAAGTCGGGTATAATGAGATTAACGCGGAGCGCCGATGCGCTCCGCAATACTATGCTGATTGGCGCCGTACAGCGGCGTCGGAAAGGAATCATCCACTCATGAGCGAATGCACCCATGACTGCAGCAGCTGCGCGCAGAACTGCTCCGAACGCACGGAGGAGAACGATTTCCGCGCAAAGCTCAATCAGTTTTCTTCTGTGAAGAAAGTCATTGCCGTACTGTCCGGCAAGGGCGGCGTCGGTAAATCGCTGGTCACGTCCCTGCTCGCCGTCAACGCGATGCGTAACGGCGATCACGTCGCGATCCTCGACGCGGACATCACCGGGCCCTCGATCCCGAACGCGTTCGGCGTACACGAAAAGGCGACCGGCAGCGACATCGGCATCTTCCCCGTCACGTCGAAGCTCGGCGTCGACATGATGTCTATCAACTTGCTGCTCGAAAACGAGACCGACCCGGTCGTCTGGCGCGGACCGATCATTGCCGGGACCGTCAAGCAGTTCTGGACCGACGTCATCTGGAAGGACGTCGATATCATGTTCATCGACATGCCGCCGGGAACGGGCGATGTGCCGCTTACCGTGTTCCAGTCCCTGCCCATCGACGGCGTCGTGGTCGTCACCTCCCCGCAGGAGCTCGTCGGCATGGTCGTGCAGAAGGCGGTCAACATGGCGAACATGATGAACATTCCCGTGCTCGGCGTGGTCGAAAACTACAGCTATTTCGAGTGTCCCGACTGCGGCAAGCGGCACAAGCTGTTCGGCGAAAGCCATATCGAAAAGATCGCGGCGGAGAACGGCGTCGATACCGTCTGCCGCATCCCGATCAATCCGAAGCTCGCCGCCGCGTGCGACGCGGGTCTCATCGAGCTGTATGAGGGCGACTGGCTGAACGACCTGACGGTCAAGATCGAAACGCTATGACACACGAAGAACTTGCCTTGCAGTATTTCACAAACGGCGCGAACTGCGCGCAGGCGGTCGTGATGGCGTTCCACGAGGAGCTCGGCATGGATGAAAAGACCGCGGCGCGGCTCGCATCCTCCTTCGGCGGCGGTATCGGCCGTCTTCGTGAGGTGTGCGGCGCGGTGTCCGGCATGATGATGGTCTACGGATACCTGAAGGGTTACGACGATCTCAACGATCCCGACGCCAAGAAAGCGCACTATGAAAACGTGCAGGCGCTTGCGAACGCGTTCCGCGAAGAAAACGGCTCGATCATCTGCCGCGAACTTCTGTCGCTGAAAAAGAACGAGAACAGCGATCCGACGCCGACCCCGCGCACAACCGCCGCGTTTCACGCGCGTCCGTGCTTCGGATTTGTAGCGACCGCTGCGCGGCTTCTGGACGAGAAGCTGAAAACCGAATAAAAGCTGAAAAACGGGCATTCGTGCCCGTTTTTATCATTTGACTTTCCGCCTGTTCATGGTATAATCGAATCAAAGGAAACTGAAAGGAGACGTTTATGATCCCGTATTCTCAGTTGGACAAGCCCGCTCTTGAAGCGGAGCTCAAGGCAGTTACCGAAGCGTATGAAACCGTCAAGGCAAAGGGGCTGAAGCTTGACATGTCGCGCGGCAAGCCCGGCAAAGCGCAGCTCGACCTTTCCAATGACATGCTGAAGGTGCTTTCCGATCGTGAGGAGTGCTATGACGACGCGCTCGACGTGTGCAACTACGGCAACCTTGCCGGCATCCCGACGGCAAGAAAGCTGTTCGGCGAGCTGCTTGATGTGAAGCCCTCCGAGGTCATCGTCGGCGGGAGCGCTTCCCTGCAGCTCATGTACAACCTGATCTCCACGGCATTTACGCATGGGTTATTGCACAGCCCCGAGCCGTGGTCCAAGCGCGGCAAGGTGCGTTTCCTCTGCCCGGCGCCCGGTTATGACCGGCACTTCCGCATCACGGAGTTCTTCGGCATGGAGCTGATCCCGATCGCCATGACCGACGAAGGCCCCGATATGGACGCCGTGCTGCAGTGGATCAAGGATCCGACCGTGCTCGGCATCTGGTGCGTACCGAAGTATTCGAACCCGGACGGCATCATCTATTCGCACCGCGTCATCCACGCGCTCGCTTCCATGAAGCCCGCCGCGCCTGACTTCGCGCTGATGTGGGACAACGCGTACTGCATCCACGAGTTCGACGGCGATTACGTCCCGTTCCCGGACATTCTGAAGCTCTGCGCCGAATACGGCAACGCCGACATGGTCTATGAATTCGCGTCGACCTCGAAGGTGACCTTCCCCGGCGCGGGCATTTCCTGCATGTGCGCAAGCGAAGCGAATATCGCGTACTTTATGAAGACGCTCGGCGTGCAGATCATCAGCTTCGACAAGGTCAATCAGCTGCGCCACGTGCGCTTCCTGAAAGACAAGCCCACGACGCTTGCGCTGATGAAAAAGCACGCGGAGATCTTAAAGCCGCGGTTCGACGCCGTCTGTGACGCGCTCGATCGCGAGATTGTTTCCCGCGGGATCGGCCGCTATAACCGTCCGAAAGGCGGCTATTTCGTGAGCTTGTATGCCATGCCGCAGACCGCGAAGCGCGCGCTGCAGCTTGTCAAGGAAGCCGGCGTCACGATGACCCCTGCCGGCGCGACCTATCCGTACGGGCAGGATCCGTTCGACAGCAACATCCGCATTGCGCCGACGCTGCCGCCCGTCGAGGAGCTCACCGAAGCGATCAACGTCTTCTGTTTGTGCCTCAGGATTGCGGCACTCGAGCAGTTTCTGAAATCCGCTGCCGAATAACGCAGAAAAAGGGGAGAAATCCTTTGACACGGTAAGCTCTGTCCGCTATAATAGAGCTGTAAATCATATATTTTATCGGGAGGCGTGTATTATGGAACTGAAAGACCAAATCCTGCAGACCAAAGAGCGTAAAAAGGGCTTTCTGAAAGCCATGCCGGAATCGACGCGGACACAGGTCGACACCTTTGTCAAGCTCGATAAGATCGCAAAGAACTACTGGATCGTCATCGTTTGCGGCGTCGTAATCGCTTTGGTCGGCTATCTGATCGGCTGTCTGAGCAAAGGCTCCTGGGTCCTGAATCTGATTCCCGCGGCGCTTTTGATCGTCGTCTGCGTGATCACCGCGCTTTGGGTCAAGTCCCTGACGAACAAAGCGAAGAAAGCAATCACGCTCGGTATCCCGGACTACATCGAAGAGCTCCGGTCCATCAATGCGCGCCTGCTCGGTCTGGAGAAAGCCGAAAAAGCGCGTGTCGAAGCGGAAAAAGAGGAAGCAAGAGCGAAAGCCCGTGCGGAAGCCGCACAGCGCGACGCGGAGCTTGCGCTCCAGAAGCAACAGGAAGCGATGCAGGATGCGGCAAAGGCACAGAGCGCTGCAAAAGCCGCGCAGGAATCCGCCGCCGTGCCGCAGCCCGCGGAAACGTCCGCACCCACCGAGGAGTGATCTCACACAAAAAGGTCTCCTTTTCGGAGACCGCGATATACAGAATTCGACCCGTCGGTTCAGCCGGCGGGTCGTTTTTGATCAAAGCTGTGCAAGGCGTTTGGAAATCATGTGTCCCTGATAGTTGACGTCCCCCGTGACCTCCTTGATCACGCGGATCTCAGGCGGAAGCTCGACCTCTTCATCCTTGTCGTTGAGCTGCACGTCGAGGATCGCCGTCTCGGCATTGGTCGGATAGGTATCGACGGTGCAGTACCGGTCCTTGTATCGGAAGCAGAAGCGGCGCTTACTGACGGAGCCGAACTCCGGATCGACCTCCTCCGTCTTTCTGAGATAATCCTTCTGCGAAAGCAGCCGTTCGTTTTCGATTCGCTCGATCGGCGAGATCGGGCGTTTCTCGCAATAGGAATAAGAAATCGAGTTTTCGGACACGACCTTGCGAACGCGGCGTTCCGTGCCCTTCGCCTTTGCTTTGAGGTAGGTCTGTGTGATGTTCTGCTCGACCGGCTCATAGGCCGCGAGGTCGTTTTCGTCAACGTATTCAATCAAGAACTTTCGCTCGATCTGCGCCGGCGGGATCTCGCCGAGGATCGTATAGACTTCGTTCATCGCCTTGCGGATCTTGTTCTCAAAATTGTAGGAGTTTCCGATCACGACGCGGTGCTTGTGGCTGCGCCAGCACAAAAGCGTCGCGTCTTCCTTCTCCCTCGCCTGCTCCAACGTTTCGTAGCGCGCCGCGTTGTCATAGTTGTAGGCGAACTCCGCGCCTTTCGACGAGGACACGAGATGGATCACGGCGTCGTAGGACGCGAGAATATCCTTTTCGGTCAGATCGAACCGCGCGATGACCTCGTTGAACTCCTTCTGGGAAACGTACGCGCGATTGTCCATCACACCGCGGTCGCAGAGGATCAGAACCTTATCCTCCGGCACAAGCGCCGCCGCTTCCATCGCCATCTTTTCCTTATGAAGCTGCGAGGATGTGACAAAATACTGAAAGTCGAACATGGAAAGGCAGTTTCCGAACGGCTTGATGCCGAACCCGCTGATGAGCTCTGTCGCCGCCTCCGGCACGATGAACACGCGGTAGCCGATGCTCGAAAGCTCCTTGACAAGCCGGGACGTCAGCGTCGTTTTGCCGCCGGCGGGTCCGCCTGTCAGGACGATCTTCTTGATGCTTTTCATGGTAATCCCCTTCCATCGGTTCTCGAACGGCACAAAACCGTCCTTATACAGTATAACACAGCCGCGTCGGTTTTTCCACTATGAATTTTGCCGCCGTCCTCTTTACAGAACGCGCGGCTTTTGGTATCATCTGTTCCGGATAAACAGGAGGGTCTCCATGCTGACTGATATTCAGATCGCGCAGCGCGCTGCGCTGCTCCCCATCGGCGATATCGCCGAAAAAGCGGGCATTCCGGCGGAAGCCGTCGAGCCGTACGGCAGATATAAGGCAAAGATTGATCCGAAATACGTCACCGGGAACGACGGAAAGCTGATCCTTGTGACCGCGATCACGCCGACGCCCGCGGGCGAAGGCAAAACGACCACCACGATCGGGCTTGCGGACGCGCTTTCCCGTCTCGGGAAGCGTGCGGTCGCTGCTTTGCGCGAGCCGAGTCTCGGTCCCGTGTTCGGCATCAAAGGCGGCGCGGCGGGCGGCGGTTATTCGCAGGTCGTCCCGATGGAGGATATCAACCTGCACTTCACCGGCGATTTCCACGCGATCGGCGCGGCGAACAATCTGCTTGCCGCCATGATCGACAACCATATCCATCAGGGGAACGAGCTCGGACTGGATCCAGGCAAGATCGTATGGAAACGCTGCGTCGACATGAACGACCGCGCGCTTCGAAAGGTCACGATCGGACTCGGCGGAAAAGCAAACGGCGTCCCGCGCGAAGACGGCTACGACATCACCGTTGCAAGCGAGGTCATGGCGGTGCTGTGCCTTGCAAGCGATCTCAGGGACCTCAAAGAACGTCTCGGCCGCATCATCGTGGGCTACACGTCGGACGACCGTCCTGTCACCGCAAAGGATCTCAAAGCACACGGGGCGATGGCGGCGCTTCTCAAAGACGCCATCCGGCCGAACCTCGTACAGACGCTCGAACATACGCCGGTGCTGATCCATGGCGGACCGTTTGCGAACATCGCGCACGGCTGCAACAGCGTGATCGCGACAAAGCTCGCGCTGAAGCTCGGCGATTATGTCGTCACGGAAGCGGGCTTCGGTGCGGATCTCGGCGCCGAAAAGTTCATCGATATCAAATGCCGCATGTCGGGACTTCGTCCCTCTGCCGCGGTGCTTGTCGCCACGGTGCGTGCGCTGAAATACCACGGCGGTGTGGAGAAGGACGATCTGACAACCGAAAACATCGCCGCGCTGATCGCAGGATTCCCGAACCTTCTGCGGCACGCGGACAATCTTCGGAAGGTCTTCGGCGTTCCCTGCGTCGTCGCGATCAACCGCTTCCCGTCCGATACCGAAACGGAGCTCTCGCTGCTGCATGAGCTTTGCGCGTCGCACGGGCTCGAAACGGTGATCTCCGAGGTCTGGGCAAAGGGTGGCGAAGGCGGTCTTGCGCTTGCGGAGCAGGTCGTTGCGCTCTGTGAACAACCCAAGCGTTTCCGGTTCTGCTATACGCAGCACGCGACGATCGAGGAAAATCTCAACGCCGTCGCGCGGAAGATCTACCATGCCGACGGCGTCATCTTCACCGAAAGCGCGCACGAGGACCTTACCCGTCTCAAAGCGCTCGGCTTCGGCAATCTCCCTGTATGCATCGCAAAGACGCAGTACAGCTTCTCGGACGACCCGAAAAAGCGCGGCGTGCCGAGCGGTTTCCGCATCACGGTCCGCAAGCTGCGCGTCGCCGCGGGCGCGGGATTTGTGATCGCGCTGACCGGCTCGATCATGACGATGCCGGGGCTTCCGAAGCATCCCGCCGCGGAGAACATCGACGTCGACGAAAACGGCAATATCAGCGGTCTGTTTTGATTTTTTCCGGAGATTCTTCCTAATATTATTTGTTATATCAGCGCGGATCCTCCGCGCTTTTTTCATTGGGAAGCGTCGGCGCGGTCCGGAGTTGTACATATTCGGTTCATTTTTTCTTCACATTTCTTTCATTAAGGGCTTGCTATTTGACATGATTTCAAGTATAATGTCTCCGTATAGAACTGGGTATATATCGTTTGGTATATGCCCGATGAGGTTCAAATAAGTAAGGAGGAAAAAAGAAACATGAGAAAAACCCTTTCTCTGGTCCTGGCAGTCCTGATGGTGCTTGCGCTGCTTCCCGCAGTCAAGCTCTCGGCGGCTTCCGCCGAAGACGCAGCGCCGACCTATACAAAGGTCGAATCTGCGGCTGATCTGACTGACGGATCATACCTGATCGTCGTTGACAGCAAGAAGCTCGACGGTGCCTATTATACGTTTAACGGCACTACGGCGACACAAAACAACCTTGTTCGCGTTGAAAGCATCGTCGATAACACGATCGAAGGCGATTTTGCAGCCAACGAAATCAAGATCGCTGCGGTCGAAGGCGGCTTTACGCTGAAGAACAGCGAAGGCAAGTATCTCGGCGCGAAAAGCGGCAGCAACACCGTTGTTTTTGACGATACGGCAGTTGTCAACGGCATCACAATAAATGATGATCTGACCGTTTCGATCAACATGACCTTCGATGATGAGGCCCGTGAGCTGAAGCTGAACAACAGCAACGACCAACCGTTCTTCCGGTACTATTTGGTCAGCTACAGTAATAAGAATATCTATCTTCCTTCCCTTTATAAGAAGGTAGAATCCACCGAGCCGGAGCCCTCTCCTTCGGAATCCACCGAGCCCTCTCCCTCTGCCGAGCCCGAGACCACGGCGATGGAACTTGTGACGGAGCTTGCTGACGGCGATGAAGTTGTGATCTACTATCCCGACAGCAGCAAGGTCGTGACTGGCAAGGAATACTATTATGAGCATGCGACCGACTCGAGCAAGAACAAATGGGAGCTCATCGCGGGTGACGCAACGCTGACCGACGGCGTGCTGGCCGCTCCGGCGGAAGCGCTCGTTCTTACCGTTTCGACCACGGTTGCCGACGACGAAGAAACCACGCTCTACACCTTCAAGACGGCGGATGACAAGTATCTGTACGCAGACGCCACCGACGTCAAGCTTGTCGAAGCACAGGGTGAAAACACGCTGTTCCAGCTTGAAACAGCGGAAAACGGCTTCTACATCAAGTGCGACTCGGCTGTGGACGCCAACTCCAATGCAGTATATGTTGAGTACTACAAAGGCTACTTCACCGTCTATAAGATGGGAACCGCCAAGTACTACACCTTCCAGTTCTTTGCGGAGTCCGAAGAACCCGTAGAGCCTCCGGTAATCGAGCCGACGGGCGACACGATCATTCTGTTCACGAACGACGTGCACTGCGGCATCGAAGACAACTGGGGCTATGCAGGTCTTGCGAAGGTCAAGAAGGACCTCGAAGCGGCAGGCAACGAAGTCATCCTCGTCGATGCAGGCGACCATTCCCAGGGCGGCGATATCGGTACGCTCTCGAACGGCGAGTACCTGATCGACATCATGAACTTTGTCGGCTATGATCTGGCGATCCCCGGCAACCATGAGTTCGACTACGGTATGGATCAGTTCCTCGACACGCTCGTGACGAATGCGAACTATCCGTACGTTTCCGCAAACTTCGTGAATCTCGTTGAGAACAACCCCAACGGTCTTGTTCTCGATGCGTACAAGATCTTTGAGGCAAACGGCAAGAAGATCGCGTTCGTGGGTCTTTCCACCCCCGAAACGATCACCAAGTCCACCCCCACCTACTTCCAGGATGCTGACGGCAATTACATCTACGGCTTCTGCCAGGACAGCACCGGTGAAGGCGTCTACACCGCAGCACAGAACGCGATCGACGCTGCCAAAGCGGAAGGCGCAGATTAC
>JAFZIH010000094.1 GCA_017554455.1 Clostridia bacterium
ACGCCCGAACCGGAGCCCGCCGAAGAGCCGCCGACGGAGGAATCGAGTGCGATTCCGTCCACGTTCCGCTTCTGGGACTACGATGAGCAGAACGGATACAGCGAAGCGCCGGAAAAAGGCGTGCTGTTCGTCTGCGATTTCGACGGCGACGGAACGGAAGACGAGATCCGTTATGAGATTCACGGAAGCAGCGTCACATTCTCCGTCGGAAAAGCGTCCGTCGACGTCGAGTTCGGCGCCGGCTTGGAGCAGGCGATCCTTCTGGATCTCGATCCCGACTCGGCGCGGCTGAATCTGCTCGTAATCTGTAATACCGGCTCGGAGGATTACGAAACGGCTGAGCTGCATATGGAGAACGGGCGGTTTGTCCGCGGACCGGTCATCTACGCCTATTGCGATTTCGAAGACGGCACGCTGTACGGTTCCGCGACCCAGACCGATATTCTGGGGACCAGATGGGGCGAACGCACCTACCACGGCGAGGATCTGACCCCGGATTCCGAATGGTTCGACTGCGACGTGATCCCGGACGAGATCCCGACCGCGCGCGATCGTGAGAGTCTTATTGAAAACGGCAAGCTGCTGCACCTCGTGCGCGATCTGCCCTGCACGATCGACGGACAGGACGCGGTGATCCCCGCGGGCTCGTACATCTACATGACGCGCTGGCATGAATCATACACGCTTGCGGAGATCAGGACGGAGGACGGAACGATTACCGCGCTGGTCACGGTGGAAAGAGCCGATCCGAACGATCCGGAACTGTACGGCTATCTGATCGACGGCGAAACCCAGGATACGTACTTCGACAACATCTTCTACGCCGATTGAGCATAGCGACATTAAAAAAGAGCTGCGATATCGCAGCTCTTTTGTTTTGTCTTTACTGCAGCGCGTCGATCAGGTCCGCGACGTCCGCTGTTATGACGATCGCGCGGTCCTCGATCTCTTTGGGACATTCCGCCTCGCCGAGATTGACGCAGACGTACGTCGCGCTTTTGTTCTGTGCGGTCAGTTTCCAGAACGGATACTTGATGATCGCGGGCGTGTTCATCCCCACGCCGAGCTCCAATAGCAGCAGCTTTTGATCCATCCGCGCCTGCACCCAGTTCACGTAGCGCGACGCCGCTTCGTTCCAGCCGAGGTCCTCGACGAACGTCTCGTCGCTTCGGAGGTTCATCGTCATCGGCTCGCCGCACTTTGGGCAGCGCGGCACGAGCGCGGAGGGGATGCGCATGTCCTTCTGTTCCGCGACCATCTTCAGAATGACTTCCTCGTTGTCGTACGTGCGGCGGTGGCACGGCGTGGAGCACTGGAAAAGCCCGTAATCGCCCTGCGTATAGAAAAGCCGCGCCTTGTCGATCCCGGCCTTCTGGAAGCAATGGTCCACGTTCGTCGTGATCACGAAAAAATCCTTGTTCTTCACTTGGTTCAAAAGCCGCGTATAGACCGGCTTCGGCGGGTTTTCATAGCGGTTGATCAAAATATAGCGGCTCCAGTACGCCCATTTTTCCTCGAGCGAGCGGAACGGATAGAACCCGCCGGTGTACATATCGCGGAAGTGATATTTCCGAATGAAGTCGGAGAAGAACCGCTCGAAACGGCTGCCCGCATACGTGAACCCCGCGGCGGTCGAAAGCCCCGCGCCCGCGCCGATCAGCACCGCGTCAGCGTCCCTGATCGCCTGTTTCAGCCGGTTGATTAGCTCCGGCGTGATCCCGGTATACTGCATGGAAAAACTCCTTTCCGAGGATTACAGAAGCGCCTGATAGATGCGCAGGTCGGCTTCCTTAAACACGTTGAATATCACGTCGATCGGGTGCTCCTTCTGAAACGCCGTGACCGTGTCGACGGCGATCTCTGCCGCCTCCCTTTGCGGAAAGCCGAACACGCCGGTCGAGATGCAGCAGAATGCGACGCTTTCGAGCCCGTGCTTTGCCGCGAGTTCAAGACAGCTTTCATAGCACGAGGCAAGCAGTTCGCAATGTTGCTCGTTGAGCCGTCCCGAAACGATCGGTCCCACCGTGTGCAGCACGTATTTTGCGGGAAGATTGAATCCCGGCGTGATCTTTGCCGTGCCGGTCGGCTCCTCGTGCCCCTGCGTTCGTATGATCTCGTCGCACGCAAGCCGTAACTCAACGCCTGCAAAGGTATGGATCGCGTTGTCGATGCAGGCGTGATTCGGCGAAAAGCAGCCGAGAAGCGCGGAATTCGCGGCGTTCACGATCGCGTCGACCGCAAGCGCCGTGATATCCCCCTGCCAAAGGTATTGATGCGGGCGGATCGGCCTTAGATCGCTCAGCTTCGTCACGCCCTTTTCGCGGATCGCCTCTTTGAGATATGCGTCCTGCACGGCAAGAAATTCCCCGCTCACCGCCTTCGGCGGGCGTACGTTCATGAGTCCCCGCAGCAGCCGTTTCTGTTTCCAAACGTCCCGCGGGATCTCGTTCCGATATCCCTGCTCATCCATCAGCGCCCGAATGAGCCACACTCTGCGTTCATCCTGTGTCATACTGTTATTTTATCACGCCGATCTTTTGCTTGTAAAGAAAACAGCGGAGGGCAGTTCCCTCCGCTGTTTACATGGCTCAATAATTCTCGCAATTGACCTCGAAATAGGACTGCGGGTGCGCGCAGGTGGGGCAGATTTCCGGTGCTTTCGTACCTACCACGATGTGCCCGCAGTTGCGACATTCCCAGACCTTGACTTCGCTCTTTTCAAAGACGGCGGCGGTCTCGACGTTATGGAGAAGCGCGCGATAGCGCTCCTCATGGTGCTTTTCGATCGCGGCGACGAGGCGGAACTTTTCGGCAAGCTCCGGGAACCCTTCTTCCTCGGCGGTTTTCGCAAAGCCCTCGTACATGTCCGTCCACTCGTAGTTCTCGCCGTCCGCGGCGGCCTTGAGGTTCTCGGCGGTCGTGCCGATGCCGTCAAGCTCCTTGAACCACAGCTTTGCGTGTTCCTTCTCATTGTCCGCGGTCTTTAAAAACAGCGCGGCGATCTGCTCATAACCGTCCTTCTTCGCTTTCGAAGCAAAGTAGGTGTACTTGTTGCGCGCCTGCGATTCGCCCGCAAACGCGGCGAGCAGGTTCTGTTCGGTCTTGGTACCTGCGTATTTGTTCATATGTCCTCCTCAAGATTTCCACAATCCGTGCAGGTTGCAGTAGGCGTAGACCGCCTCGACCTCGTCATCGCAGCAGAGCTTGAAGCATACTTCGGGTGTGTCGCCGGGGCTTAGCGCCTTTCTCTGATTGCCGAGCTTCGTCTGCAGAGCGACCCACTCGATGTAGTGCTCGGGGAGCATCGGATGCGCGGCCGAGCCGATCTTCACGACGACCTTGTCGCCGTCCACCGTATAGACGGGAACGTGTTTTTCGAGCGACGCGTCGACCGAGCCGGGCTCGATCTCCTTCATCGGTTTGCCGCAGCACATAACGGGGCAGCCCTTTTTCTTGACGATCGCGATGATCTGTCCGCAGGTCTCGCAGCGATAGAACTTCATTTCCATAGTGATACCTCCTTGATGTTTTGATACATAAAAACGCCCCGAAGGGCGTTATTTGAACTTAAAAACTGGAGAAGCCATAGGTGTTGACCATGGCGTCGAGCTTGACGCCGGCCTTGCACAGCGGGCATTCGTGCGCGGGAGAGCTCTGATAGTCGTCCCAAAGGTGACTTGTGTTGCAGATCGAGCTGACCGGATAGCCCGCAAGCTCCCTGATGTTGGCAAGGATCGAGCAGATGCCGACCGTTTCGCCGCCGTAGTAGCGGATCGCTTCGATCGCGCCGAGCGCCGTATAGCCCGTGGAGACGGACGCCGCAAGGATCAGGACGTTCTTGCCGCGAATCATGGGCGCGGTATTGTCGCGGAACAGAAGCTGGCTGCCGGTCGTATGCTCCGGCGTGACGACGCAGATCGCGCGGCCTGCGTTCATGCTCGTATAGCTTTGCTTCGTGAGCTCGCTTGCCATGCATGCACCAATGACCTCGGTACCGTCGAGGCAGAGGATCGTATCGACGAGCGTGGTCGATTTGAACCGGTTCGCCAGATGGACCGCGGCTTCGCGCGCTTCGGGCAGACAGTACTTCGTCATGGTCAGATCCACGTAGTAGTTGATGTGGCTGTGGCTGGTTGCAAAATGACCCTTCGCCACGCGCAGCGGCAGGTTTCCGTTGTTCGGGTTCCGGTATTCGCGCATTTGAATCGACATCCGATAAGTCCCTCCTCTTATTTGTCAAATTATATCATAACAAATTTATGTGACCGTGTCAATCGGCGATTATTTATAACTGTGCAGTCCGGGTAATAAGGTGTTCACGCCGATATAGGTGAACAGCACGCAGACAAAGCCCACCGCGCCGAAGATGGCGGCGGCTTTGCCGTTCCAGCCGCGGCGGATTCTGAGATGCAGATAGACGAGGTAGATCACCCACGTCACGAGCGCCCAAGTCTCCTTTGGGTCCCAGCTCCAATAGCTGCCCCAGGCGTTTTCCGCCCAGATCCCGCCGATGAAGATCGTCACGGTCAGAAACATCATACCGAGCGAAACGCAGCGGTAGCTGATCGTATCGAGCGCTTCCTTTTTCGGGATGTGCTGATCCCAGAAACCGTTTTCCTTCATTTTGTCGCGCAGCAGGAAGATGATCGACAGCACGAATGACACGCCGAACGCGCCGTACGCGACGATGACGGTGGATACATGGATGCCGAGCCACGAGCTCCGTAACGCCGGCATCAGGTTTCGGATGCTGTCCACGCCGTTTGCTTCGATGACCCGGAGTTCATTCAGCTTCTGCACGCCCGCATACGCGGCAAGCAACAGCGTGACGGGGGAGCTGAACGCGCCGAGCACGGGGAAGTTGAACCTGAGAATAAAGATCAGGGAGACGAGCGCGAGCGCCCAGGCAAAAGCGGTGGAAAATTCGTACAGGTTTGCCATCGGAAGCCGCCCCATCGTAATCCCGCGCAGCACGATCGCCGCCGTATGCACAAGCAGCGTAAAGATCTGTACGCGGATCGCAAGCTTACTGAGCGCGGGCTTTTTGACCGCGACGTACAGGAAATAGAGGAGCATCGTGACAAAGTACGCCGAAAGCGTCACGAGAAACAGAATGCTTTCCGCCCGGATCATTTTGCCGCCTCCTTTCCTTTGACTGCACGGTCAAACTGACCGACAAACAGCGGCGCGAGCTTTCTGCTCTTGCCGTTTACCGTCCACGTACCGTCTTCGTCCCGGATTGCCCAGAGGGTTTCCGGCACGACGTACAGCGCAAAGAACAGGCCGAGCGAGGTGAGGACCGCGCCGAGCGCGACGAGCCACGCGAACGAATCCTTCTTGACGCGCAGCAGCGTATAATCGATCGGCTCGGACAGGGTGATCGCGTACGGGCTCATGTCGATCACGGCGCCGGGTGCGAAATAGGATTTGCCGACGTCCATGTGCTGCCCGTTATAGAAGAACAGGATCTGATAGGCGGGTCTGCCGTCGTGATCCGGCTCGTATGCGCAGAGGTACAGCGACAGCCCAGGCAGAAAGTCGATCGTCAGCTCCTCGCCGACGCACAGGTCCGCGCTTTCAAACGGCACGCCGTCCTCGGCGATCGTCACGCGCGTCGCATAACCGCTTGCCGTTTGATACAACTTAAACCCGCCGAGCACCGCGGGATGGTTGACGCTCGACGTGCCGCTTTGCGTTTCGCCGGTTTCGGCGTTTTTGACGGTCAGCGTCGAAACGTATTGCTCGATGAACCCGGTCTCGCTGCGGTCGATCTGAAAATCGTCGATCGTGACCTCGTACGGCGTGTTCTCGATCGGCTTTGTCTGCCCGGGCGTGCCGTAGACCTCCGTTGAAAACAGCGTCATCTGCCCGAACGCATAGCCCAGAACGATCAGCACGATGCCGATATGACAGACCCACGCGCCCCAGAAGCCGAGGCGGTTGCGGCAGCAAAACAGCACGTCCTTTCCGTCGACGGTCGTTTTCACCGGACGGTAGAAATGCAGACGTTTGAAGACCGGTTCGGGATCAACAACGCCGGAAACGGTGGCGGTCGGCGTTTCGGTGATCGCGTGCGCGAGATCCGAAGCACTTTTTGTTTGCCGGATCAGCGCCTTTACGCGCGTCAGATTGCAGAGCAGCACGGAGAGGCAGAGAAGCGCAACGAGTGTGATAAACCACCAGCTGTGGAATACGTCGTCGAGGTGAAAGGCGAGGATGAACGCCGCGGTGCGCTCGGCATACGAATCCCGATACAGGGCGAACTGCTCGCCCTGCGGCACGAGGGAACCGACGACGCAGTCGATCGCGACCACGATCAGAAGAATGATCGCAAACCGCATCGACGCGATGAACTTGCAGATTTTTTTCAGGATCTCCATCGGATTGAAAGAATGCGGCAAAGGGCGAAAACCCTTTGCCGCATGGGTGATCAGTGATTATTCGCCGAGCGCGGCAAGCTGCTGCATGCCCTCGTTGATGAGGTTCTCGGCGGTTTCGAGGCAGCGGGTCGCAAGCGCAGAGTTGTGCGCGCCTTCGGCGTTCTCAACATAGCAGAAATCGAAGAACCACTGCGCCTTCCGGTACAGCTCGCGGATCGGATCAAGCTGTTCGTCGGTCCGTGTGCCGCTCTGATTCTCGGCGGCGAGCGCCTTCTTGAATTCCGCCAGCAGATTGCCGACGCGGGTCTCCTCCGCGGTGATGCGGCTCTGGATGTTCTGCACGAACGTGACCATGTCGGTATCGCCGTGGCAGCGCACGCACGTCGCAAGCAGCGCCTTGTCCTCAAGCGGGCTAACGATGTAGTGGCTGTGGTAGATGTTCTGCGTTTCATCGTTCTGCACGACCGGCATATGGCAGTCGGCGCAGTTCAGTTCGCTCGCGTGCGGGCCCTGGAGATAGGTTTCCATCTCGGGATGCTGCACCTTGAGCATCTTTGCACCTGTGCTCTCCTGCGTCCAGTCGGTGTAACCGAGCGCGGTGTAGAAGTCATAGATCGCTTCCGGCGTCATTTCCGCAACGGAGTGGTACGGCATCATCGTTTCCTTGTCTTCGGGGGTGAAGTAGTACTCGATGTGGCACTGTCCGCAGGAAAGCGTCGCGGGATCGATCGCCGCGGCGTTCGCGCCGAGCGCTTTTTCTACGTATGTGTGCGTGATGACGATCTCGCCTTTATTGCCCGCGTCGTTGCCGTGGCAGGTGTAGCAGCTGACCGCTTCGCCGTTTTCGCGAATTTCCGCGAGTACGTCGTCGAACGGGAGCTTATAGGCGGAAACACCCTGATCCTGCACGAGCTTTGCGAAGTTCGGCGTCTTGCAGGTGAGGCAGTTGGCAAGCGGATGCGGACGCGCCGTGTTGGCGACGTCGTCCAGCGTGTATTCATGACCGCGCGCGCTGCCGTATTCCTTGGCGAATCCGAACCCTTCGTAGATCTCCACGAGATACGGGTCGAGCTCCAGATAGTCGACGATCTCGTCGTTTTCGGCGTTCTGCTTCATCGTCAGGACGATATCGGGATATGCCGTCTTCCAGGCGTCCGCCGGGATGGTGCCGTCCTTTGCCGTCGCTGCCGGCGCTTCGACCTCGAGATAGCTGATGTCTTCTCGGGAAAGCGGACCGGCTTTATACTTGATCTCGTGTTGGCTCACGATGCCCGCAAGGAACAGCACGGCAATGATCACAACGACCGCGCCGATGATGAGCTTTGCAGCCTGATTGCGTTTTTCCATAGCTTACGCCTCCTTCTTTGCGGGGCAGGGCGGCGTGATGACGTGGGCGGGGCACTTGTTCGCGCACTTGCCGCACTGCGTGCAGTTCTCGTAGGTGATGCGGGCGAGATTGCCGTCCATGTGGATCGCGTCGTGCTCGCACTGCCGCGTGCAAAGCGTGCAGCCGATACAGCCCGCGGAGCAGACCTTCTTGACCTGCGGACCCTTGTCGCGATTCATGCACTGCACCGCGACGAACTTGCTCTCCGGGATCAGCTCAATGAGCCCCTTCGGGCAGGTTTTGACGCACAGACCGCAGGCGACGCACAGCTTGCGGTTCACGACCGCGACGCCGTCGACGAGCTTGATCGCGCCCTGCGGACAGACGGAAACGCAGGAGCCGAGCCCCATGCAGCCGTAGTCGCAGTTTTTTAGGTTCATACCGGCAAGCGCCGCCGAGCGGCAGTCCTGAATGCCGACGTAATTGCCCTGCAGCCCTGACGCCTCGCACGTACCCTTGCAGCGGACGAATGCGATCTTGCGCTCAACAAACTCCGCGTCGGCTCCCATGATGCCGCCGATTTTTTCCGCGACGGGCGCGCCGCCGACGGGGCAGCCGTTGACCGGCGCTTCGCCCGCGACGATCGCCGCCGCCATTGCGTCACAGCCGGCATAGCCGCACGCGCCGCAGTTGTTGCCGGGCAGGCACTCGCGAACCTCCGTTTCGCGCTCGTCGACCGGAACGTGGAATTTCTTGCCGGTGAACACGAGCCCCGCACCGACGATGATACCGATCACGGTGATGACCAGCGTGGTGATCAGAATGATAACAGGCGCGCTCATTGTCCGACCCCCTTCAATACCGTTTCAATGGCCGGCTGCAGCTCCGTAAAGCCCATGAATGCAATGGACATCAGCGCCGCCGCAAGCATGACGACGGGTGCGCCGCGTACGGGACGCGGGATTGCTTCTTCGTCCACGCGGGATCGGATGCCGGCGAGCAGCACGATCGCGATCGTGTAGCCGATCGCTGTACCGAAGCCGGAGAAAACGCTTTCGATGAAGTTGTAGCCGAACTTATCGATGTTGTCGATCGCGATACCGAGCACCGCGCAGTTGGTGGTGATCAGCGGCAGATAGATGCCAAGCGCTTTGTAGACCGACGGGGATTTCTTTTTGAGGAACATCTCCACGATCTGCACGAGCGCCGCGATGACGAGGATGAAGACGATCATCTTCATGAACTCCAGATGCAGCGGAACGAGGATCCCGTTGTAGAGGATGCTTGCGACCGCGGACGCGATCGTGATGACGAAAATGACCGCACCGCCCAGCGACGCCGATGCTTTGATCTGCCGGGATACGCCGAGGAACGAGCAGATGCCGAGGAACTGATTGAGAACGACGTTAGAGATCAGCGCGTTCAGAATGACGATCAGAATTAAGCGGATCATTTCACTTCCTCCTTTGCTTCTTCACAGCGCATCGCGCAGGTCGCGCAGCAGCCGTCGCAGCCGTCGCTGTTGACGAGCTCGTGCTGGCGCGTTTTGATGCCGATCGCGTTCATGATGATAATGAACAGCGCAATGACCAGGAACGCTCCCGGCGGCTGGATCATGATGCCGACCGCGTATTCCTGCGGGAACACGGTGAAGCCGAACACGGTGCCTGCGCCTAAAAGCTCACGCACGAGACCCGCAAGCGTCAGGGCGACGGTAAAGCCGAGGCCCATGCCGATGCCGTCCATGACCGAGAGCCCGGGGGTATGCTTGTTCGCGTACGCTTCCGCGCGGCCGAGGATGATGCAGTTTACGACGATCAGGTCAATATAGAGACCGAGCGCCGCGTCGACCGAGGGCAGATACGCCTTGATGAGAAGCTTGACCACCGTAACGAGCGACGCCACGATGACGATGTAGGCGGGAAGCCGGACCTCGTCGGGGATCACGTTGCGCATGACGGAGATCAGGAAGTTGGAAAGAACCAGGACCGCCAGCGACGAAAGACCCATGGTGATGCCGTTGATCGCGGCGGTCGAGACCGCCAGCGTCGGGCACATGCCGAGCATCAGGACCAGCGTCGGGTTTTCCTTGATAAGGCCGTTGTACAGCCGTTCCAGATATTTATTCTTCATATTACTTGCCTCCTCCCATGATCACGTTCCGGAAGAAGTCGAGGCCCGCGTTGACGGCGTTCAGGACTGCCTTCGAGGTGACGGTCGCGCCGGACATGGTGTCCACCGCGGAGGTGTCCGTCTGACCGACGAACTGATCCTTGAACGCGGGTTCATCCGCCTTGGAGCCCTTGCCGGGCGTTTCGTTCAGTTCAATGAACGCGATCTTCAGGATCTTGCCGTCCGGGTCGACGCCGAGCGCCAGCTTGAGGGGCGGATTGTAGGCGTTGCGGTTGGTAACGGAGAAGACGTAGCCCACGGTATTGCCGCTTGTGTCGACCGCTTCATACACTTCCTCAATGACCGTCGTGCCGAACTTGCCGCCGCCGTAACTGCCGCCTTCGAGCGCGTCAAGCGCTTTCTGCGCCGCGTCGACGTCTTTGAAGTCCGCCGCGTCCTCGCACACGACCTTGAAGGATTCGCGTTTCTTTGCAAGCTCTGCCGCCGCGATCGGATCCTTGGTCATGGAGTATACGCCGGACAGCGCGACGCCCGCGAGCGCTGCGATGATCGTCAGCGCGATGACGGGCTTCGGAATACGCTTGAGAAGAGGCGGTTTCACGACGCCTGCGGCCTTTTCGATCGCGCTCTTGCGGTACGCATAGGGCTTCGGAACGATGTACAGGTCGATCAAAGGCGTAAACAGGTTCGCGATGATGATCGAATAGCTGAAGGAGTCCGCGCTCTTTCCGAGAATGCGGAACAGCGCGCCAAGCACGCCGATGAGACAGCCGTAGACGAGCTGGCCGAGACGGCTCACCGGGGAGGTGGTGTAGTCGGTCGCCATGAAGAACGCGCCCATGATGACGCCGCCGCTGCACAGCTGCGCTGCGAGGTAGCCGGGATCAAACCCGTGTCCGCCGAACAGCGCGAGGCAGAGGGTAAACCCGCCGACGACCGAGAAGCAGATCTCGCCGTGGATGACGTCCAGTCCCCACAGCACGAGACCGCCGACCAGAAGCGCGAGAACCGAGCTGCCGATGACGCCGCCCGCGGTGCCGAGAAACATCTTGGTCACGTTGACCATGCTGCCTGCCTTGAGCATCGCAACAGGCGTCGCGGAGGACAGCGCGTCCACGCCGAGCTCGTTTACGCCGGGGTAGTTCGTCATGCCGTTACTAAACGACAGGAGCAGGAAGCAGCGCGCGGCCAGCGCGGGGTTGATGAAGTTTTTGCCGAGGCCTCCGAAGCAGCACTTGACCACGAGGATCGCGAACACCGAGCCGACGATCGGAAGGACCACCGGCGTCTGCGGCGAAAGGCACAGGGCGAGCAGCAGACCGGTCACGGCCGCGCTGCCGTCCCAGATCGTGATCTTGCGCCGCGTTGCGAGGCAGAACAGAAGCTCGGTGAGCATGGCGGAGCCGACCGACGCGAGGATGATCCACAGCGCGTTTAAGCTCTGGAATTTCACCCAATGCACGACCACGCCGATCACGGCGGCGGGTGTCAGTGCGATCAGCACGATCATCATGATGAACGGCGTCGTCCAGCGATCGCGTACGTGCGGACCGGCGGAAAGATTCAGTCTCTGATTCATTTCTTGCCTCCCTGTGCCGCACGCTTGCGTGCCATGATCTCCGCTTTGGTTTGCTTGAACGTCTGGGTCAGCGGACGCTTCGCCGGACAGATATAGGTGCAGGAGCCGCAGGAGATGCAGTCCAGACCGTACAGCTTGTTTTCATAGCGTTCAAAATCGCCCGCCGCGACCGCGTCCGCCATCATCTGCGGCATCAGCCCGTTCGGGCAGACCGTGGTGCAGCGTCCGCAGTGCAGACACGCCGTCATCTTTTTGTCGGCGGTCTCCACGGGATCGGAGGTGAGCACGGTGATTGCGTTGGTCGTCTTGGTAATCGGGACCTCGGTGGTGCTGACCGCGATGCCCATCATCGGACCGCCGGAAATGATCTTCTTCGCTTCCACGCCGTCCTTGATGCCGCCGGCGGCTTCGATGAGTTCAGCAAAGCTTGTGCCGTCGCGCGCGATGAAGTTACTCGGCTCTTTGATCGCTTCGCCGGTCACCGTCATGACGTGACGGAAGAGCGGCTCGTGATAGACCACCGCGCGCTGGATCGCGTAGATCGTGCCGACGTTGTCGACAATGCAGCCGACGTCCGCGGGCAGCTTGGTGATCGGATAATCAACGCCCGCTATGACCTTGATCAGACTGCGCTCGCCGCCCTGCGGGTACTTCGTGCGAAGTCCCAGCACACGGATGCGCTTATGCCCGTTCGCCGCTTTTTTCATGGCGGCGATCGCCTCGGGCTTGTTGTTCTCGATCGCGATCACGCCCTGCGCCGCCGGAAACAGCTTCAATACGATCTCCATGCCTTCCACGATCTCTGCCGCGTAACCGCGCATCAGCTGATCGTTGCAGGTGATGTACGGCTCGCACTCCGCGCCGTTCGCGATCAGATATTTGATCGCAAGCGGGTCCTTCGGCGCAAGCTTGACGTGCGTCGGGAAGCCCGCGCCGCCGAGGCCGATGATGCCGGCGTCCTTGACGGCGGCAAGGATCTCCTCATTGGTCAGGTTGTCGACGCGCAGCGGCTGATCGAAGATGTCGCCGGTTTCGGTGTACTTTCCGTCGTTGTCCACCACGATGCATTCCTGCATGGCGCCGGAGATCGTACGGCGTTTTTCGACCGCTTTGACCGTACCGGAGCAGGAGCAAATGACGTTGGCGGAGACGAAGCCGTCGGCTTCCGCGATGCGTTGCCCGACCAGCACGGGATCGCCCTTGTTGACGATCGCCTTTGCCGGCTTGCCGATGTGCTGTGCAAGCGGGAAGACCATCTCACCCTTTGCGTCAAAGACGCGCAGCGCCGCTTTCCGACTCAGCTCTTTGCGCTCGTTCGGATGTACGCCGCCGCGAAACGTGTCTCTCACGATTGTAACCCCTCCTTAAACGTTTGAGATTCATTCGTGCCGAACGTGTTCGGCACAAACGTATACACACTATTAGATTAACAGAAATTCATGCGTTTGTAAACAGGAAATGTCGACCTGCTTCCGTTTTTTACGGTGACGAAAGGGCAGAAAAAAGCTTCCGGGATCTTCCGGAAGCGGTCGGGATTCGGAGGTTATTTGCGCCTCAGTACTTTTTTCAGGATCGGAATCAGTCCGAGCTTTCGCGCCGCCTCAATCAGAAGCTTTCTGACGCGTTTCCATAATGCGCGCAGCGGATAGATCGCGTTCCAGAAGCGGATGTAAAACCGGTATCCGGGTTCCGAAACGTCGTGCAGCTTTCCCTTGCGGTTGAAGCGAACGAGCACGCCGATCACGGCGTCAAAGGGGACCTGCTCGATCGAATAGGTGTTGTCGCCGCGAATGTTGTAATACTCGTCTTCGACGCCGATCACGCGGTGCAGTATATACTTTTCTCCGCACCGATACAAAGCGACATCGTATTTTTGCAGGCGTGCGGAGGGGACCTCGATGATCACAAGGTCCCGGTTCTGGCGAAGCATGGGTTCCATGCTTGTGCCCTTTGTTTTGTATACCAGTCTGCCTTCCTTTTGAAGCAGGTCTTCAAAACGGGTCATGTCTCCACCTCGAATGATGCAAAGCGTGTCATCGGTCTTCCCGGAAGCCGGGATGAGAAACAAAACGTGCGAGCCGTTCGGCGGCTTCCCGCAAAACCGGTTCCGGCTGCGCATACGCAAGGCGCACGAAGCCGGGGCAGAGGAACGCGCTGCCCGGCGTCAGCGCGACGCTTTCGCGCTCCAGAAGATCGCGGCAGAACGCCGCATCGTCCATACCCGTTTCGCGGATATCGATCCAGAGATAGAACGCGCCCGCACTTTGTTCGACCCGGATCCCGGGGATCGCGGCAAGCAGCGGATACAGGACGTCACGCCGTTTACGGAACGTATCCCGAAGATCGCGGCAGAATCGCGCGTCGTCATGCAGAACGGCGATCGCGGCACGCTCCGAAAGCGAGCAGGGGCAGCCGAGCGTGTGGCTTAAGTACCCTGCGATCGCGTCCGCAGCCGACTCCGGCGCGACGGCGTAGCCCAACCGCAGCCCCGCCATGGCGTATGACTTCGACGCGCTGTTTACGAGGATCAGCCGATCCCATGCGTCGGTAAACGCATTTAAGCTGACAAAGATGCCGTCGTAAACAAACTCGCCGTACACCTCGTCCGCGACGAGCCAAAGATCATGCTCTTTGCAGAAATCGACGATCGCGCGAAGTTCTTCGCGGCGATATACCGTTCCGGTCGGATTGACGGGATTGTTGAAAAGCAACGCCTTCGTGCGGGGCGAAACCGCCTGCTCCAAAGCCGTTTTCGATAACGCAAACCGGTTTTCGGGATCGCCGGAAACGGAAACGGGAACAGCGCCCGCAAGACGGATCATTTCGGGATAGCTCGTATAGCACGGCGCAGGCAGAAGCACCTCGTCGCCCGGGCCCGCAAGACAGGCGACCGCGGCGGAAACGAGCGGTTTTGCGCCGGCGGAGATCAGAATACTGCCGCCTTTCCAACCCATGCGGCTGCGCACGGCGGCCTTCACGTCGGCAGAACCCGTTGCTGGTACGTAACCGGTGCGGTCTGCGTTCAGCGCGGCGATCACGGCGTCCTTGCCGGACTTCGGCATCGGCAGATCGACCTGACCTGCCGTGAGATTGATCACGTCCCGACCGGACGCAATGAGCTCCTTTGCGGTTTTGTCCAGCGACATGGTGATCGAGGACGGAACGACGCGGTATAACGGCTTCATTGCTTTCTGCCCTCCCAGCGATCGATGAGAAGAACGGCGGTCACGTCGCCCGCGACGTTCAGCGAGGTATACGCCATGTCGAGAAGACGGTAGATCCCTGCATACATGCCGAGGAAGAGCCCGATGTCCGACATGCCTAAAAGACCGAGGAACGTCGCGCCGAGCACGATGCCGCCGCCGGGGATCCCGGGCGCCGCCATGTTCAGCGCTTCGGCGAACACGAGCATCAGAAGGAACGTCCCGATCGCCACGGGACGGCCCGTCATCTGCATGGTAAACATCGCAAGCAGGCAGAAGGAGACTGCGCCGCCGCACATATGGATCGTGCAGCCGAGCGGCGCGGCGACGCCGGAGACACGCTCCGGCACGTCAAACTCCTCGCGGCACGTGCGCAGCGTTTCCGGCAGCGTCGCGGCGGAGGAGCAGGTGGAGATCGCGGAGAGCAGTACGCGCCCTGTCTTGCGGAAATACGTGATCGGGTCGATGCGGCAGAAGATCCACAGCGGTAGGATCATCACAAGCAGCAGGATCAGAACGCAGCCGCCCCACGCGTACAGCACGTAGCGGATCGCGCCGCCGAGCGCCTGCGCGCCGAAATCCGCGGTGCATTTGCCCATCAGTACGAACACGCCGAGCGGTGTCAGCCACAGGATATAGGACAACATGCGGGAAAAGATCGTTTCCAGCTCCGCGACAAACTCCGTGACGCGGTTCGCGCCGACCCTGCCCGCAACCGCGCCCATGAAGAACGCAAACAGGATGGTCGGCAGCATCGCGCCGCTGCCGAGCGAAGCAAAGATGTTCGAAGAAAAGATCGCGGTCAGGAACCCTTCAAGAGACAGGTCTGCGGCGCTGCCGGTCCACGCTTCGCCGGAGGTCAGCGTAAAGCCCTTTCCCGGGGCAAGGATCGCGTACAGCGCGCCGGACAGCAGAAACGAGACCGTGAACAGAATAATGAACAGCAGAACGGTTTTAAGAAGCGTTCCGGTTGCGTTTTTCACCCCGCGCGACGCTGCGCCGAACACCGTGCAGAGCACGATCGGCAGCGCCATCAGTTTCAGAAGGTTGACGTAGACCGTGCCGATAAAGCCGATACAGGAAAACAGCCGCGGCCAAAGAAGCCCGGTCACCGCGCCCAATATAAAGCAGGCGAGCGTGATCCAGGACAGAAAATTCGTGCGTTTTTCGGGACTTTTTTGCTCCATTCCTTTATTATATAAACTCGGTCGAAAAAAGTCAATTCACCATGTGCCGATGCGGACATTTTCGAGGATTTGCGTTTTTTCGCAAACGGTGATAAAATGATCTTATCAAAGGAAAGGAGCCGGAGGATGGATCGGACTTTTACAGCGACGCCGCTTCCGTACGGGCTCGTGCATTGGCTGATCCTCGGCGGGATCCTCGCCGCGGCGGTGCTTTTTGCATTTGCGATCCGAAAGACGGACGAACGGCGGCTTTTGCGCCTTCTGTTCGTTTTCGGCGTGTGCATGCTCGCTGCCGAGGCGTGGAAGCAATGGTTTGTGATACGCTATATCTATCGCGGCGCGCGCTCCATGTGGTTTTTCCCGTGGCAGCTTTGCAGCATGGCGATGTACTGCTCCGCGCTCGCGCCGTTCCTGAAGGGCAAGGCACAGGACGCCGCGCTTGTGTTTCTCTGCACGTTTTCGATGATCGGCGCGGTCTTTGCCCTGCTGTTCCCGGAGGACATGATGCGTCCGCAGATTCTGTTGTTCTGTCACAGTTTCCTCTATCACGCGGTCATGCTGCTTGAAGGGTTGATTGCAATTCGCGTTCTTCGGATACGCGGCAAGGTGCAATTTTACCCGGCGCTGCTGCTGTATCTGGGCATGGCGGCCGTTGCGGAGATCGTCAATACCGTCAGTCATTTCGTCGCCGACAGCATCGGCAATGAGGCGAATATGTTCTATATCACGCCATTCTATCCGTCGACACAGCCGGTGTTCTCATCCATCGCGGCGCACGCCGGCATTGCGGTCGAGATCGCCGTCTACCTCGGCACGATCGCGCTGGGCGCATTTGGTCTATTCCTTCTGGAATTCAAATTGCATCGAAAGAAAACCGCATAGAGAAAAAGTCCTCGCGTGACCGCGGGGACTTTTGTGATTTCGGAACATTTATACGATCGTCTCGATGCGCAGGACGTTCGTGTTGCCGCTCGCGCCGGTCGTGTCGCCGCCGGTCATGACGACGGTGGAGCCGGGGGCGAGGGAGAGCGTGTTCTTCGCGCAGCGCGCCGCGTAGAAGTAGAGCACCTCCATGCTCGGGAACTGCTCGGTCAGCACCGGAACGACGCCCCAACTGAGTGCGAGCTTGTACCACGCGTTTTTGTTGGTGGCAAGACCGAGGATCGTGATCGGCGCGCGGAAGCGGGAAACCATGCGAACCGTAAGACCGCTCAGCGAGGTCACGACGATCGCGCTGGCATTGAGATCGATCGCCATCGTGCACGCGGCGTGCGAGATCGCGTCGACGCGGTTGTGGATCGCAAAGCTCTGGGATTCGAACTGCGCCTTATAGTCGATGTGGCGTTCGGTCTCCTCGGCGATCTCGCCCATCGTGCGGACGGATTCGACCGGGTATTTGCCGGCGGCGGATTCGCCGGAGAGCATGATCGCGCTCGTGCCGTCATAGACCGCGTTCGCGACGTCGCTGATCTCGGCGCGCGTCGGACGCGGGTTCGAAATCATGCTTTCGAGCATTTCGGTCGCCGTGATGACGCGTTTGCCGAGGAGACGGCATTTTGTGATCAGGTGCTTCTGGATCGCGGGCAGCTCGGTGAACGGGACCTCCACGCCGAGGTCGCCGCGCGCGACCATGACGCCCTCGCAGCAGGAGCAGATCTCGTCGATATTGTCGACGCCGTGGCGGTTTTCGATCTTCGCGATGACGTCGATGTTGTCGCCGCCGTGTTCGTGCAGGAAGTTCTTGAGGTCGAGCATGTCCTGCTTGCAGGAGACGAACGACGCCGCGACGAATTCCACGCCGTTTTCGATGCCGAACAAAAGATCCGCTTTGTCCTGCTCACTGAGGTATTTCTGCCGCATGACCTTGCCGGGGAAGCTCATGCTCTTGCGATCGGAGAGAACGCCGCCGGTGATGACGCGGCACTTGATCTCGTTGCCCTCGATCGCCTCGACCTCGAAGATGACGAGTCCGTTGTTGACGAGGATGCGGTCGCCGACGGAAAGGTCGTCCGCAAGACCCGCGTAGCTCACCGAAACGATGCTCTCGTTGCCGACGATGTCGCGTGTGGTGAACGTGAACGCGTCGCCGTCGTTCAGCATGATCCTGCCGTTTTCAAACGTTCGGATGCGGTACTCGGGTCCTTTCGTGTCGAGCATGATCGGGATCGGCAGATTCAGCTCCTCGCGCACCGCCTTGATCATGTCGATCTTCTTCTGATGCTCCTCGTGCGTGCCGTGGGAAAAGTTCAGCCGCGCGACGTTCAGCCCCGCGAGGCACATGGCGCGAAAGACCTCCGGCTTGTCGCTCGACGGTCCGATGGTGCAGATGATCTTTGTCTTCCTCATAATCACACGATCCTTTCCTGCTTGTTATATATTATTTTACACCGTTTTTCACAGGAAAGCAATCGGCAGAAGCAAAAAAATAGAAAAAGGCGATCCCGCTCCGGAATCGCCTCTTTATGCTTTCGATTTACGCTCTTGCTCTCTTTGCCGCAAGGTAGGCAAGGATGCGCTGCATCTCGTTGTAGACGATCATGTAGCCCTCGTCGACGCCCATGCCGGGCTTTGCGAGGATCTGATCGGGACGGGTCGCCATCGCGCACTGTACGCAAACCTGCGCGCTGCGGTCGGTCTCGTTGCACGTGCCGCCCTGATACGCGCCGATGCCCTTTGCCTTGCAGTAAAGGACCGCTTCGATCGTGTTGTTGATGCCGCCGAGGTCGGGCGTCTTGATCTGGACCATGTGACCCGCCTTGTTGTCGGCGAAGTACTTGATGTCCTCCAGCGTGTTGCACCACTCGTCCGCAACGATCTCCACGCTGATGCCGCGGTCGTCGAGCTCCTTCGTGATCGCCTTCAGCGCGAGCATCTGCTTTTCGCGGTCTTCAACGTCCATCGGACCTTCGATGCGGAGGCGGAACGGCTTTGCCGCCTCCTCGAGCTTCGCCATGTAATCCGCCATCGCCTTGTAGTTGTCGTTGCCGAACGCGGCGCCGATCGTGCCGTACACGTCGATGTGGAAGATGGGGCAGTAGTCCTCGCTCGTGCGGAGCGCAAGGACGCGGTCACGGAGCCATTCGACGTACTTAAGGAGCAGTTCGCCGTGCTCGCCGAGCTTCGTCTTGACGTTGTTGATCAGCGCGTGCGGCAGGATCTGTGCACCCTTGATGATCATCTTGTCGGAGTTCGTATAGCGGTCGTCGCCGGACTGCGTGAAGACGTCGAGCGGCCTTTCCTCGATCGTGCAGCCGTATTCGTCGGCCACGACCTCGCACATCATGCGGCGGGTCGACTTTGCGACGGCGTCGAGGAGCGCCTGCGTCATGCCGTAACGGATCGCGGTGTGAAGACGCTTGCCGTCCACGGTGATCGATTCGAGATCCGCGGCGAGCTTGCGGAAGTTGTCCGCTTCACGGCCGATGAGCTGCGGCTTGATGTACTTCTCAATGATCGGGATAAAGTCCTTCGCGAGGAACAGCGGATCGCGTCCGCCGCAGCCGGAATACTGGACCGCTGCGCAGTCGCCGAATGCGATCTGACCGTCTTCAAGGACGAGCATCACGGAGATGGATTCGCCCGGCTGACGCACGGAGGTGAAGCCCGCGGTCTTCGGTTCGCCGACGTATGCGGCGCCGTCCGATTTTGCGCCCGCCTTGATGGCGCGCTGATCGTCAAAGTAGAAGCCGGTACGGCCTGCGGAACAGATTACGTCAATGATTTTCATGTTTTTCGCCTTTCTGTTATTCTTTTCTATTTGCAGCGGGTTTCCGCTATTATGAACGGGGACGACCGACGAGCCGACCCTTGCTGATCGCGTAAACGTCGTCGATGACCATCTGGAACGTCGCATTGCGCTTTTCGGCCTTTGCGCGTTCCTGGATTTTCGCACGGTGATACGCCTTGATCTCCTCGGTAAACGGCAGATTGCCCATCTCGAGGATACGGATCGCGCCGGTGTTGTCGCGCGCGGGGAGCATCTTGCCTGCATTGAAGCGGGAAGGCGCAAACGGGATGTCGAGCACGCCGCAGAGCACCGCCTTGACGCAGCCGTCCGCGATGTCGCCGTTGCCGAGCTCGAAGCACTTGTCGAGGATGCAGCGGGTCTCCGAACGGATCATCCATTTCTCCTCTTCGAGGTTCGCGGCGGTGCAGACCTGGTCCGCAAGCATCGAAATGACCTGCTTCGTGCAGCGTAAGCCTTCCGCGTTCGCTTCCATCGTCGGAACGCCTGCCGCCTCGTGCGGGGTCTTGACGATGACCTTGGTGGCCTTCGAAAGCGCCGCCGTGGCGCTGCCCCAGCTGATGACGCCGAACGCCTTCGCCTCGTCCTGCGGGAAGCCGCCCATCCACTGATGGAAGACGGTGGTGACGATCACGTCTTTGTGTCCGCTCTTTTCGAGATATTCGTTCGTGAGCTCTTCGAGCACGCGGATCGCCGCGACGTCCTGCACGAGGTTGCCGCACTGACCGTAGCCGACGGTGATGTTCTTGACGCCCTGTTCGGCGGCAAGG
>JAFZIH010000095.1 GCA_017554455.1 Clostridia bacterium
ACAGGTGAAAGACCTGTGCGATCTCGTCACTGTAAGCGGGTTGAAACCGTCATGCAAATGCAGCCACTGCGAAAGCGGGAAGGCGACGGCGTTTTTTACCGCGAGCCAGGAAACCTGCCGGTCGGAACGGTACGGGAAAAGCAATTTTCCGGATCACGAGGACTTGATTGTACCATGACTTCTGCAGAGAAGCTGTATCATCAGTCCTTTTACCAAACGGTAAAGGGATTTTTTGTTTGCCTGCAAAAGGAGGGGACGAATGAAAACGCAGATCAATCTGACGACAAGCTGCTGTGATCTCGATAGGTTCGCTTCGCGCGATGTGCTGCTTGATCTTCTGGGAGACGACGGGATCGAACTGACCTGTTTTGAAGACGACGTCAGAGGTATTGTTCCCGCCGAACGGGTTACGGGACTGCATATGAGCTGTCTGCCCTATTGGCTGGATTTCTGGCGCGGAGACCGGAAAGCGTGCATTCACGAGCTTGACAACATCGAAACCGTTCGGGCGGTCTTCGGAGGCGAAACACCGGACGCGCTGCGTTTGCATTATCAAAAGGACCTTGAACACGCGCGACAATATGGAGCGGAATACCTGGTCTTTCACGTATGCGACGGTTCGGTTGAAGAAACGTTTACGGGTCGCGCACGACACACGGACGCCGAGGTGATCGACGCGGCAGCGGAGCTTCTCAATGAACTGTTCGGGGATGTGCAGGACGGACCGTGGCTGCTGCTTGAAAACCTGTGGTACGCAGGACACCGCTTTACCGATCCGGAGATGACGGCAAGACTTCTGGAGCGTGTAAAGTATCCCAGGACGGGTTTGATGCTGGATACGGGTCATCTTCTGCACACGAATCCCGATCTCCGGACGCAGGAGGAAGGCGTGCGCTACATTCATGAGATGCTGGATCGGCACGGCGATCTGTGCCGGCACATCCGCGGCGTACATCTCAACCAATCACTGACCGGGGCACGCATGACAAACGTGCAGGCAAACCCGCCGAAGCTTGCGAAAACATATCGGGAACGCTGCGAACAGTTGTTTTTCTATGTGTTTTCGATCGATCTGCATCAGCCGTTCACCTGTCCGGGCGTCAAAGAACTCATTGAGCGCATTGCACCGGAATATCTGACCTACGAGCTGATTTCGCGCGATCTTGATGAGCATCGTCGCTTGCTCAAGGAACAGCGAGCGGTGTTCGGATCGTGACAGTTTTACGGTCGTTTGACCGAAATTGTATAACATCCAATAAGGAGGAACAAACATGAAAAAGACAATGAAATGGCTGGCGGTAATGATCGCCGCGATCCTGCTGCTTGCGGCATTCGGCTGTAAGGCACAGCCCGCACAGAAGGACACGAGCATCACGGTCGTCGACATGACGGGACGCGAAGTGACGCTCGAAAAGCCGGCAGAGCGTATCGTGGCGCTGACTGCGGCCGATTGCGAGATCGTTTATGCGCTCGGCGCAGGCGATCTGTTGGTCGGCAGAGGCGAATGGTGCGATTATCCCGCAGAGGTATTCGGCGTGGAGAGCGTGGAATCCGGCGGCAATACGAACATCGAGCAGATCCTTGCGCTCGATCCGGATGTGCTCGTCATGGGCACGATGGCGCAGACCGAAGAGCAGGTGAAGCAGCTTGAAGACGCAGGCATTGCGGTCGTTGTCAGCGATGCGCAGGATATCGCGGGCGTGTATACGGCGATCGAAATGCTCGGCAAGCTCCTCGGAAAGGACGCGGAAGCAGCGGCGATCATCGACGGCATGAAGACGCAGTTTGCGGAGATCGAAGCGAACAAGATGGACGGCACAAAGACCGTGTATTTCGAGGTCTCTCCGCTTGAGTGGGGACTTTGGACCGCGGGCAGCAGTACGTTCATGAACGAGGTTGCCGAGATGGTCGGCCTCAAGAACTGCTTTGCGGATCTCGAAGGATGGGCGCAGATCTCCGAGGAACAGGTTCTGGAACGCAACCCGGACTATATCGTGACGATCACGATGTATTATGGTCAGGGCCCGACGCCGGAGGAGGAGATCATGGCACGTCCCGGCTGGGAGAACGTAACCGCCGTGCAGAACGCTGCGATTCTGAATCTTCCGAACAACGAGCTTTCCCGCCCCATTCCGCGTCTTGCGGACGGCGCGAAGATGCTGTATGATTTCGTTATGGAGATCGAAGCGGCAATCGCGCTTGCACCTGCCGCGTAAGGAAAGGATATGAAACGGATCGGCGAGCATTTTCGCGGATGGATGTACGCAGTATTCGCACTGGTGACCCTGTGCGTGTTCTTCGCGTGCGTCTCATTCGGAAGCGTAGGGATCCCGTTGAAGGACACGCTGCGTGTCATCATTGACGCGGTACGCGGCGTTCCGTCGGCGGACGCCTTGAAGCTCGCCCGATCCGTCATTGTACCCGTGCGACTGCCGCGCGTGCTGTGCGTGGCGCTGGTCGGTGCGTCGCTTGCGCTTGCGGGCGCATCGATGCAGGGTCTTCTCAAGAACCCTTTGGCGGACGGTTCTACGCTCGGTGTTTCGTCCGGCGCGTCGCTCGGCGCGGTGATCGCGATCGCATTCGGCATTACGTTCCCGAAACTGCCGTTTGCGGGGACGATGGTGATGGCGATCCTGTTTGCGCTTCTGTCTCTTCTGATCATTCTGGGGCTCGCTTATCGCCTTGACTGTTCGCTCTCGACCAATACGATCATTCTGATAGGCGTCATCTTTTCGATGTTCGCATCGAGCATCATGAGCATCATCATCACGTTTGCATCCGATCATATCAAGAGCATCACGTTCTGGACGATGGGCAGTCTGCAGGGCGCAAGCTATCGTAACGCAGCGGTGCTTGCCGCGACGCTGCTCGTCTGCGGCACGGTGCTGCTGCTGAATGCGCGGGAACTGAACGCTTTTGCCGTCGGGGAGGACAACGCGCGAGAGATCGGTGTCAATGTGCGCCGCGTCCGGCTTATCGTGCTGATCACGGTTTCGTGCCTGATCGGTGTATGTGTTTCCATCGGCGGCACGATCGGCTTTGTCGGGCTTGTCACGCCGCACATGGTGCGTATGATCACGGGACCCAATCACAAGCGCCTGCTGCCCGCATCGATGTTCTCCGGCGCGGTCTTTCTGATGCTGGCGGATCTTGTCGCCCGAACGCTTCTGAATCCGCGCGAACTGCCGATCGGCGTCGTGACGAGCATCGTCGGCGCCGTCGTGTTCGTGTGCATCTATTACCGGTCGAGGCGGAGGTGACGTTATGCTGACGGTTGAACATCTTTCGGTTCGATTCGGATCGTTTGCCGCCGTGGACGATCTTTCCTTCTCAGTTTCGGAGGGGCAGTGGCTGATGATCGCCGGTCCGAACGGCGCAGGCAAATCCACGATCCTGAATGCAGTTTCTCAAGGGGTGCCGTATACGGGAGCCATCCGGTTCGAAGGCAGAGATCTCAGAAAAACGGACGCGGCTTCCCGTGCGCGATCGATCGGCGTTCTGTCGCAAAACCATTATGTTGGTTACGCGTTCTCCGTGGAAGAGGTCGTGCGGCTCGGCAGATACGCCCACCGCGGAGGACTGTTTTCTACACATAAAGCGGAAGATGAAGCGGCGGTGGAGGAAGCGCTGGAACGCACGGGGCTGACCGCGCTGCGCCGTCAATCGGTTCTGACACTGTCCGGCGGCGAGCTGCAGAGAACGTTTCTGGCGCAGGTGTTTGCGCAAAGCCCCCGGTTGCTGCTGTTGGACGAACCGACCAACCACCTTGATCTTGTCTATCAGAAGCACATTTTTACCTTGATCTCCGATTGGCTGAAAACACCGGGCAGAGCCGTTGTTTCCGTCGTACACGATCTGTCGCTTGCGAGGGTGTACGGCACGAAGACGTTGTTGCTGCATCACGGAAAAGCGGCGGCATACGGCGACACAGGCGACGTAATGCGCCCGCAAACGCTGAACTCTGTTTACGACATGGATGTCGCGGCGTGGATGCGCACGCTGCTTGCGCAATGGCGGCAGGAAACAGAACGGGAAAATTATGATGCTGACACAAAAAGTCCCTGATTCAGGGACTTTTTTTGATGGTTTCGGGGGAGATTTTTATGAAGTACACAGATGAAAACTTTCCGTTTTTACTGGGCAGAGAACTGCGATTATACCGCTGATTTCCTTGATCGGCATTGTTCGTTTATTCAGTTCGCAGGTTTTCTGCCGATTTATGGCGATGTGTTTGAACGAAATTGTGAAAGCAATGCACACGCTTGACTTTTTATTTGTAATTTTGTATACTTATACTGTACACCAAATATAAAATGGAGGTAAAGAAATGAAGAAACTGATTTGTGTCCTGTTGGTACTCTTGCTGGCCGTGCCTTTCGTGGCATGCGAAAAGAAGACGGACGACAACGATTTCCACATCGGTATCGTCACCGGTTCCGTTTCCCAGTCCGAGGATGACCGCCGCGGCGCGGAAGCCTTCCAGGCAAAGTACGGTGAGGATCGCGTCATTCTGGCAATCTATCCCGACAACTTCCCCGAAGAGCTGGAAACCACGATCCAGAACATTGTGAACCTCTCGGCAGATCCCAAGATGAAGGCGATCATCGTCAATCAGGCAGTTCCGGGCACCACGGAAGCATTCCGCCGGATCAAGGAAACCCGTCCCGACATCATCTGCATTGCAGGTGAAGCGCATGAGGACCTTCCCGAGATCGGCAGCGCAGCGGATCTGGTCTGCAACAACGACTTTGTCGCTCGCGGATATCTGATTATCCGCACCGCGCATGAACTCGGCTGCGACACGTTCGTGCACATCTCCTTCCCGCGTCATATGTCCTATGAGACCATGAGCCGCCGTGTGGCGATCATGAGAGCTGCCTGCGAAGAATTCGGCATGCAGTTCGTGCTGGAGACCGCACCTGACCCCACGTCTGACGTCGGCGTTACCGGTGCACAGGCTTACATCCTTGAAAAGGTGCCTGAGTGGGTTGAGAAGTACGGCCAAAACGCTGCGTATTTCTGCACCAACGACGCACACACCGAACCGTTGCTCAAACAGCTTCTGACCTACGGCGGCTACTTCATTGAAGCGGACCTTCCTTCTCCGCTCATGGGTTATCCGGGCGCATTGGGCATCGATCTGACCGCAGAAGCAGGCGACTTTGAGAAGATCCTTGCCAAGGTTGAGAAGTCTGTTTGCGAGAAGGGCGGCGCAGGCCGTTTCGGCACCTGGGCGTACTCCTACGGCTATACTGTTTCCGCAGGTCTTGCACAGCATGCCATGAACGTCCTCGAGGGCAAGAGCGAACTGCTGAATATGGAAGATATCGCAAAAGCATATCAGGAGTTCTCTCCGAAGGCTGAGTGGAACGGCTCGCAGTACACCAATGCGGAAACCGGCGTGAAATCCGGCAACGTGTTCCTGGTATATCAGGATACCTATATCATGGGTAATCCCGGCAAATACATGGGATCCACCAAGATCGAAGTTCCCGAGAAATACTTCACCATCAAATAAGCTTATCTTGTAAAGCAACACCGGGGGAGGTCCCAATCCTCCCCCAATTTTTTAAGGAAGAGGGCCTGTAAGGAATATGGAAAAATCGAACACTCCCTTATTGGAGATGCGCAACATTAAAAAGGACTTCTTCGGCAATCAGGTCTTAACGGACATCAACCTGACGCTTAATGAGGGTGAGGTTTTGGGTTTGGTCGGTGAAAACGGCGCCGGCAAAAGTACCCTGATGAAGATACTGTTCGGCATGGGCGTGATCCGCGACACCGGCGGCTTCGAGGGAGAGATCCTTCTGAACGGAGACCCGGTTCGGTTCAACACGCCTTTCGATGCGCTGGCAGCAGGCATCGGCATGGTCCATCAGGAGTTCTCTTTGATCCCGGGCTTCACCGCTACCGAAAATATCCTTCTGAACCGCGAACCGAAGAAAACCAACGTGATTTCCCAGATTTTCGGTGAACGCCTGAACACGCTGGACAAACCGGAAATGAAGAATCGTTCCGAAACGGCCATTGAAAAAATGGGCGTTCAGATCGATTCGGGCATGGTCATCAATCAAATGCCCGTCGGTCATAAGCAGTTTACGGAAATCGCCCGCGAGTTGAGCAAAGATCATCTGAAGCTGCTCATTCTCGATGAACCCACCGCGGTTCTGACCGAAAAAGAAGCCGATGCGCTTCTGGAATCCATTCGCGCCATGTCGAGCCGCGGCATCGCCGTTATCTTCATTACGCACCGGCTGCATGAGATCCTTGCTGTCTGCAACAAGATCATGGTCATGCGCGACGGGTACATTGTCAAGGAAGTAAAGCCCGAGGAAACCAGTATTCCGGAGATCACGCGCTGCATGGTCGGCCGCAACGTGGATGAGAATGCAGTCTCTGCCACGGAAAAGGTGGATGATAATAAAGACGTCATCATGTCCATTCGTAAGCTGTGGGTGGACATGCCCGGCGAAATCGTCCGCAATGTTAACCTGGATGTGCTAGAAGGTGAGATTCTGGGCATCGGCGGTCTGGCCGGTCAGGGAAAGCTCGGCATTCCGAATGGCATTATGGGGCTTTATGAAGCCGGCGGAACGGTCACGCTGAAGGGCAAGGATGTGCCTCTTAACAGTCCGCGTCAGTGCCTGGACTCGAATATTTCTTTCGTATCCGAGGACCGGCGGGGTGTGGGACTGCTGTTGGATGAGACGTTGGAATGGAATATCGCGTTCCCCGCCATGCAGATTCAGGATAAATTCCTGAAGCGCTATCTCGGCGGTCTGATCAAATGGCGAGATGAGAAAGCCATTCACGCTGTGACCCAGAAATACGTGGACGAACTGATGATTAAATGCACCAGTACGAAACAGAAGGCTAAGGAACTCTCCGGCGGCAATCAGCAGAAGGTCTGCCTTGCGAAAGCCTTTGCCATGGAGCCGACTTTCCTGTTTGTTTCGGAGCCCACTCGCGGCATCGACGTCGGCGCAAAGGCGCTCGTGCTTGAAGCGCTCAAGCGTCTTAATCGCGAAAAAGGCGTAACTATCGTTATGATCTCCTCCGAGCTCGAAGAGCTCAGAGCGACCTGTGACCGCATCGCCATCGTTTCGGGCGGAAAGGTCGCCGGCATCCTGCCCGCTTCCTCCGCTTCCGAAGAATTCGGCATGCTCATGGTCAGCCAGGTAAGGTAAGGAGGACGTATGAAAGAAAAAACAATCGCTGTTGAAAAAGATAACAAGCTCAAAAAGCTTGTAAAGAACTTCGGCTTGCCGCGGCTCATCATCACCGGCTTTTTGCTGCTGCTGTTTATTCTGGCTCCTATTGTCGGCGCCGATTTCTTCGCACAGCTGACAAACACCATCAACCGCTTCAGCTGGAACGCCATCATGGTGCTGGCAATGGTTCCCATGATTCAGTCCGGCTGCGGTCTGAATTTCGGTTTGCCCCTCGGCGTCATAGCGGGCCTTTTGGGAGGCACCATTTCCATCGAGCTCGGCTTCACCGGCGGAATGAGCTTTTTGATGGCGATCCTCATTGCAACTTTCTTCGCACTGATCCTTGGGTGGGGCTACGGATGGCTCCTCAACAAGATCAAGGGCGGCGAAATGATGATCGCCACCTATGTGGGCTTCTCCTCGGTTTCCTTTATGTGTATGGCATGGCTTCTGCTTCCGTACCACAAGCCCAATATGGTCTGGGGCCTTTCCGGAAAAGGATTGAGAACGACCATTTCTCTGGAAGGGTTCTATGATAAGGTTCTTGCCAATTTCCTGAAGATCAAAATCGGTTCTCTGGAGATCCCGACCGGAACGCTGCTGCTGTTTGCGGTTCTTGCGCTTTTGATGTGGGCCTTCTTCCACACGAAGGTCGGCACGGCAATGACGGCAGTCGGATCCAATCCGGCGTTCGCCCGGGCAGCCGGCATCAATATCAACAGAATGCGTTCTCTATCGGTCATCATTTCCACTTGGCTTGCCGCAGTCGGCATCCTGGTATATGAACAGGGATTCGGGTTCATCCAGCTGTATACGGCTCCGTTTTATTTGGCACTGCCTGCTGTTTCAGCGATCCTGATCGGCGGCGCTTCCGTGAACAAAGCATCCATTACCAATGTGATCATCGGTACCTTCCTGTTCCAAGGAATGGTAACCATGACGCCGACGGTCATGAACTCCATGATCCATATGGATATGAGTGAAGTCATTCGAATCATCGTATCCAACGGCATGATCCTCTATGCATTGACCAGAAAGACGGAGGCGACCAGATGAATACTCAGCTAAAAAATGGCTTCGGCCCGAAGATCATCAAACTGTTGCGGAATAACACGGTTCCGCTGATGTTCATTATTATCTGCGCCGTATGTATTCCCGTATCCGGATTCTCCGGCAGCTATCTGCTCAATGAGATGGTTACCCGAATTGCGCGAAACTCCTTCCTGATTTTGAGCCTGCTGATCCCCATTATGGCAGGCATGGGATTGAATTTCGGTATGACGCTCGGTGCAATGGCCGGCGAGATCGCGCTCATCCTTACTGCTGACTGGCAGATCTGGGGGATTCCCGGTGTGGTCCTTGCCATGATCGTTTCGATTCCCATCTCTGCCCTGTTGGGACTATTGTGCGGCACGTTGCTCAACAAAGCCAAGGGACGTGAAATGATCACCAGCTACATCATCAGCTTCTTTATGAACGGTATCTATCAGCTGGTGGTGCTGTATATGATGGGACCGATCATCCCGATCAAGCATACTGCCATCAAGCTTCCGCGCGGCTACGGTATTCGCAACACCGTTAGCTTGCTGAACATGCGTCAGTGTATCGACAACCTGCTTGCGATCAACATCGGCGGCGTACGGATCCCGGTTCTCACGCTTTTGATCATAGCAGCGCTGTGCCTGTTCATTGTCTGGTTCCGCAAAACCAAACTCGGACAGGATATGCGCGCAGTCGGTCAGGATCTTGAGGTCGCCCGTGATGCAGGCATCAATGTTGACCGGACGCGCATCATCTCAATCGTCATGTCTACGGTACTTGCCGGGTTCGGCATGATCCTGTATCTTCAGAACATGGGCAATATCGCGACCTATTCCTCTCATTCGCAGATCGGCATGTTCTGCATCGCCGCGCTGCTTGTGGGCGGCGCTTCCGTTGAGAAAGCATCCATCGGAAACGTGTTCCTGGGCGTGACACTGTTCCATCTCATGTTCATCCTTGCTCCCACCGTCGGCGCCAAGATCACCGGAGACTCCATGATCGGCGAGTATTTCCGTGTATTCATCTCATACGGCGTTATCACCGTTGCCCTCATCATGTATGAGGTGAAAAAACGCAGACAAAAGAGTCAGATGGGACAGCAGCTTCAGCAGGAGCAGATGGAGGAGGAATCCAAATGAACAAGACAAGTAAAATTCTCTTCCGCGTAGGTGCTTTGTTGCTGATTCTTGTCATTGCCGCATTGATGTTTGTCGTCGGCAGAGGGCATACCGTTTACCTTGACAACAAAACGATCGAGTATAACGGACAAACCTATAACGCCGATTATCAGATCACAATCATGAAGGACGGAAAAAAACTAACCGATCTGAGAAAGACAGAACGCGGTATGTCTGTTAACATCGGGCAGAATATGAAGCTTACGCTTCGTATTAAGCAGACGATTGACGGAAATGAGGAAACGAAGGACGTTCGGATCAAGCTTCCCTATTCCATGGACAATATCATCATCAATCTGCCGGCGTATCTTGCCGGTCTCCCTGAGGAGGCATACCTCACGGAATTCATCTCCGCTCCGGAACCGGAGGACAACGGCGATGACGAACTTCCCTCCGGAGACGATTTCGGTTTCAGCAGCGATATCGACTCCCCGGGCAACTGACGAGAATCATTCTATTGTAAAAGGAGCCGTCAAAGCGACGACTCCTTTTTTCGTTGTGTGACAATATGTCCATATAGTGTCGATTTGGTTCTGGGGGAGATTTTCATTGAGTACGCACATGAAACGTTCCCGTTCCTGCTGGGCAGAGAACTGCGATTGTATATGTGATTTTTATAGAACAGAAACACGGCGGCGGAACCGTGCATGGATACGCACTTTTGCCGGATCAATACATTATATTTCGCGCGACGATTGACAGAGCGCAGGGGACCGTACTATAATATATCAGAAAACTGAATAAGCGATCGGTGCCGCTGCCATGGCAGCGGGTAAAAGGGAAACAGGTGAAAGACCTGTGCGATCTCGTCACTGTAAGCGGGTTGAAACCGTCATGCAAATGCAGCCACTGCGAAAGCGGGAAGGCGACGGCGTTTTTTACCGCGAGCCAGGAAACCTGCCGGTCG
>JAFZIH010000096.1 GCA_017554455.1 Clostridia bacterium
TACGGCAGCGGGGTCAGCCGAAGCCAGTAGCCCGTGCCGTCCCGATCGCGTAAAAACCGCGTGAAGCCGAAAAGCGCGCGCGGCGGACGCGGGGCGGCGTGCCCGCGCACGGCAAGGATGTGCAGCGTCGGGCCGTTCGGCTGCTTCCACGTCCCCTCGTAATGCGGCAGCACGTCCGTCCCGTCCACGTAACGCCAGCGCGCGCCGGGAAACTCCTGCAAAAACAGGTCGATCCCGCCGGACGCATCCGCCGCGCTATCCTCTTTTTGCACCATATCGTACGAAGGATCGCCATCGTATGCGGCATAAAACGCCTCTGCACGCTGCAGCAGCAGTGAAAACGCCTGCGCTTCCCGTGCAGAATCTGAAATGCTGTCCGCCAGCATGGTGCCATTATGGTTCATATTATCCGAAACAGGCGTCTGCCCTGTGGCGGCTTCCGCCGGAACCGGATCTATATGGGATAAATTAAGTACAGACGCAGACACAGAATCCGTATTCTCCGATTCCGTCGCCTTTATGGTGCGTAAACGGGACAATCTATTCCGATATACCGCAAGCGGCGCGGCATGCTCGGCGGCGGCAAAGCAGGTCACGCGGTCTCCGTCCGTGCCGAGCAGGGCTTCGGGGCAGGGCAGGACCGTCTCACTTTCGGGGACGATCGGCACGGCGTCAGTCTTCGAAAACAGCGTGAAGCGCCCTTCGACCGGCGCGGAAAGCGAAAGCCGCGCGCGGTCGTTCTGTATGCGCATTAAGCCCGCGGGCGAGCCGTCGGGAAGCCGCAGGATCCAGTAGCAAAGCATGAAATCACCTCGCATCTATTGTATTTTTCGTGATTTCATAGTATGATACAATCAGAGATTTATCGGAGGTAAACATGGTTTTTCTGATTGCAATTCTTCTCGGACTGGTGCAGGGGCTTTGCGAGTTTCTGCCGGTGTCCAGTTCGGGACATCTGTTTCTGATTGAAAAGCTCACGAGCGGCGCTGTCGGCGAGGGCTATTTCGGTTCGTTCTTCACGATCATGCTGCACGTCGCGACGCTGATCGCGGTGCTGTTCGTCTATCACGAGCAGGTCATGTCGATTTTGAGACGCCCGATCCAGAAGCTCACGCTGCATCTCATTATCGCGACATTGCCGACGGTGGCGTTTGCGCTGATCCTCAAGAAGTTCGACGCGCTCGACGAATGGCTGGACGCGGGCAATTTCGTCGGCTTCAGCTTTCTGCTGACCGCGATCTTTCTGACGGTGAGCGAGCTGATGTGCCGCAGAAGAAAGGCGAAAAAGTCGATCAAGACGATGCGTTGGACCGACGCGCTCGTCATCGGCGGGATGCAGGCGATCGGCGTGCTGCCCGGCGTGTCCCGTTCCGGTTCGACGATCGCGGGCGCACTCGGCATGCGGATCGACCGCAAGAGCGCGGCGGATTTCTCGTTCCTTCTTTCGATCCCGGCGATCCTCGGCGGGCTCGTGCTGGAGCTCTACAAGATGGTGAAGGAGCCGGTCGCGTTCACAGTCGATTTCAAATTCGGCGCGGCGATGATCCTTGCGATGCTCGTCGCGGCGATCTCGGGCTACTTTGCGGTGCGGTTCATGATCCGGCTGATCACGAAGAAGGGGCTGCTCGGCTTTGCGATCTACACCGGCGCGCTCGGGATCATCGTGCTGATCCTGCAGTTTACAAAGACATTGGGATTCGGCTTTACGCCGTTCGGAGGTTAAGATGCGGCTTGATAAATGGCTGAAGGTTTCGCGCATCATAAAGAGGCGCACCGTCGCGAACGAGGCGGCGGGCGCGGGGCGCGTTTCGATCAACGGCAAGGTGGCAAAGCCCGCGAGCGAAGTGAAGCCGGGCGACACGATCGACATCCTGCTCGGCGGCAAGCACATGCTGTGCCGCGTGGAGAAGACGCCGGAGGTCGTGCGCAAGGAGGACGCGGATTCGCTCTATACCGTGCTTTCCGGAGGGGAATCGTGAGTGCGTGCGGCATCCTGCTCTGCGCGGGAGGGTCCCGCCGCATGGGCTTTGACAAGCTGAATACGCCGCTACTGGGCAAGACCGCGATCGAGCGCTCGATGGACGCTTTGATTGCGGGCGGCTGTGATTCGCTCGTGTTCGTCACAAGCGGCGAAAGCGAAAAGACCGTCGCGTCTCTTTCCGTTCCCGTGCCGTTTACCGTCGTTTCGGGCGGCGAACAGCGCACCGATTCGGTCCGAAACGGATTAAAAGCCGCTTCGGGCGAGATCGCGGTCATCCATGACGCGGCGCGCTGCTTTGTCGATCCCGCGATCGTAAAGGCAAGCATCGAATCGGCGGAAAAATACGGCTCCGGCGTTGTCGCGATCCCCGTGACCGACACGGTCGTGAAACTGGAGGACGGCGCGTTCGAAACGCTCGACCGCAATACGCTTTTCCGCATGCAGACGCCGCAGACGTTCCGGCTTGAAAAGATCCGGGCAGCGTATGAAAAGGGCGATTACGCCACCGACGACGCGACGCTGTACGCAAGGATGTTCGGCGCGCCGCGGCTCGTTCCCGGCAGCGAGAATAACCGCAAGCTCACAACTGAGGCGGATTGGGCATGGGCGATCGAACGGCTCTGTCCGCCTGCATTCGGGATCGGTTTCGACACGCACCGGCTTGTCGAGGGACGCGAGCTTTTCTTAGGCGGCGTGCAGATCCCGTTTGAAAAAGGACTTTTGGGACACTCCGACGCGGACGTGCTGCTGCACGCGATCATGGACGCGATTTTGGGCGCATTGAAACTCGGCGACATCGGAAAGCTGTTTCCGGATACCGATCCGCAGTACGCGGGGATCTCGAGCCGCGTGCTGCTCTGCAAGGTGAATGAGTTGGTGCAAAAACGGGACATGCTCGTGTCGCACGTCGACGCGACGGTGATCTGTCAAAGACCGAAGCTTGCCCCGTTCCGGGAAGCGATCGAGCGCACGATCGCAGAAGACCTTGCGATCCCGTTTGACGCGGTTTCGGTCAAGGCAACGACAACGGAAGGAATGAACGACGAGGGACGGGGGCTTTGCATTTCGGCGCAGGCGATCGTCTCGGTCCGTCACAAATGATATGGAACGAAAAGATCAGGATCTTTGCATCTACGGCGCAAGGGAACACAACCTCAAAAACATCGATCTTGTCATCCCGCGCAACAAGCTCGTGGTGATGACGGGTGTTTCCGGCTCGGGCAAGTCCTCGCTCGCCTTCGACACGATCTATGCGGAGGGGCAGCGGCGCTACGTCGAGAGCTTGTCTTCGTATGCGCGCATGTTCATCGGACAGATGGACAAGCCCGACGTCGACCGCATCGACGGGCTTTCGCCGGCGATCTCGATCGACCAGAAAAGCACGGGGCACAACCCGCGCTCGACCGTCGGCACGGTCACGGAGATCTATGACTACCTGCGCCTTTTGTACGCCCGCTGCGGCATCCCGCACTGCCCGAACTGCGGCCGCGTGATCGAGCGTCAGTCGATCGACACGATCGTCGATCAGGTCATGACGCTGCCGATGGGAAGCCGCCTTTCGATCATGGCGCCGTGTGTGCGCGGCAGAAAGGGCGAGCACACAAAGGTCATCGAGCGTTTGCAGCGCGAGGGTTACGTGCGCGTGCGCGTCGACGGCGAGATCTATCCGATTGAGGAAGCGCCGACGCTCGACAAGCAGAAAAAGCACACGATCGAGGCGGTCATCGACCGCATCGTGATGAAGGAGGGCGTGGAAAGCCGCCTCACCGAATCGCTCGAACATGCGTTTGCTTTGGGGCAGAACCTTGCGATCGTCGCGGTGCAGGACGGGGAAGAGACGCTGTTTTCGCAAAACTACGCCTGCCCGGACTGCGGGATCGCTTTGGAAGAGCTTGCGCCGCGCGCGTTCTCGTTCAACAATCCGTTCGGCGCGTGCCCGACGTGTCTGGGGCTCGGCGAGCAGATGAAGATCGATCCGACGCTGATCGTGCCGGACGAATCGCTTTCCCTGAACGACGGGGCGATCAAGGCGCCCGGCTGGAAGAGCGGCAATAACAACGTCTTTTCCGATATGTATTACGAGGCGATCGCGCGGCATTTCGGCTTTACGATGGACACGCCGTTTTGCGACATTCCGAAGCCCGGACGCGACGCGCTGATGTACGGCACGACCGAAAAAATGGAGGTCCAGTACGAGCGCAGTTTCGGCGGCGGGCACTTCCTCGCGACGTTTGAGGGCATCGTGCCGAACATGGAGCGGCGCTACCGCGAATCACAAAGCGACTGGGCGAAGGCGGACATCGAAACGTACATGGCGCATATCCCGTGCCCGGACTGCAAAGGGAAGCGCTTAAAACCCACTTCGCTTGCCGTCACCGTCGGCGGGATCAACATTGCCGATCTCAGCGATATGAACGTGAAGCGCTCGCGGGAATTTTTGAAAAACCTGACGCTCACGCCTACGCAGCAGACGATTGCGGCGGCGATCTTAAAGGAGCTTGACGCGCGGCTCGGCTTCCTTGTCAACGTCGGATTGAATTATCTGACGCTCTCGCGCGGGGCGGCGACGCTGTCCGGCGGCGAAAGTCAGCGCATCCGGCTCGCCACGCAGATCGGCAGCGGGCTCGTCGGCGTGCTCTATATCCTCGACGAACCGTCGATCGGTCTGCATCAGCGCGACAACGCGAAGCTTCTGGAAACGCTGAAAGGGCTTCGCGATCTCGGCAACACGCTGATCGTCGTCGAGCACGACGAGGAGACCATGCGTAATGCGGATTTCATCGTGGACATCGGCCCGCGCGCCGGCGTACACGGCGGGGAGATCATGGCGGCGGGCACGCCCGAACAGATCATGGCGTGCGAAAACTCGCTGACCGGGCAATACTTGAGTCAAAAACGCACCATCCCCGTTCCGACGGAGCGCAGACCCGGCAGCGGGAACATGCTCACCGTGCGCGGGGCAAGGGCGAATAATCTGAAAAACATCACGGTCGATTTTCCGCTCGGCAAGTTCATCTGCGTGACGGGCGTGTCGGGTTCCGGCAAATCCTCGCTCGTCAACGAGGTGCTGAAAAAGCGGCTGCTGCACGATCTGAACCGCGCGAAGGTCCGCGCAAAGGACCACGACGGCATCGACGGGATCGAATACCTCAATAAGATCATCGACATCGACCAAAGCCCGATCGGGCGCACGCCGCGGTCGAATCCCGCGACGTACACCGGACTTTTCGACCTCATCCGCGCGCTGTATGCGACCACGCCGGACGCAAAGCTTCGCGGTTACACGAGCGGGCGGTTCAGCTTCAACGTCAAAGGTGGGCGGTGCGAGGCGTGCAAGGGCGACGGCATCGTGAAGATCGAGATGCACTTTCTGCCGGACGTGTACGTGCCGTGCGAGGTCTGCCACGGCAAGCGCTATAACCGCGAAACGCTCGAGGTGCGTTACAAGGGCAAGAACATCTACGACGTGCTCGACATGACGGTGGAGGAAGCGCTGCCGTTCTTTGCGCAGCACGCGAACATCAAAAAGATCCTGAAAACGCTCGACGACGTGGGTCTCGGTTACATCAAGCTCGGGCAGCCTAGCACCACACTTTCCGGCGGCGAAGCGCAGCGCATCAAGCTTGCGACGGAGCTCAGCCGCCGCGACACGGGCCGCACGCTCTACGTGCTCGACGAGCCGACGACGGGGCTCCACACGCACGACGTGAAGCGGCTTTTAGAGATCCTGAACCGCCTTGCCGATTCCGGCAGCACGGTCATCGTCATTGAGCACAACCTCGATGTCATCAAGACCGCGGACTGGATCATCGACCTCGGACCCGAGGGCGGCGACGACGGCGGCACGGTGATCGCGACCGGCACGCCGGAACAGGTCGCCGCGTGCGAGCAGAGCTACACCGGACAGTTTTTGCGTAAGATCCTGCAAAGGAGCGGAGGATGAAAGTGCTGCGGATCATTTGTATCGTAGTTGGTGCGTTTTTGGTACTGGATACCCTGATCGTGTCCATGCTGTCCAACTATAACCTGGGCGTCATCCTGCCGCTGATGCTCGGTCTGCCATTGCTGTTGCTTGGTGCGTTTATGCACCATATGGACCACGGCTTTCTCACCGTACTGAAATGGATCCTGCTCGGCTGTTACGCGGTCGGTACTGTCGTGTTGATCGTCTTCGGTATTTTGATGGGCACGGCGGCAAAGCGCGCGGACAGGGTGGACGCGGACGCGCTGGTCGTTTTGGGCGCTGCGGTGCACGGAGATAAGGTGACGTGGGTTTTGAGCAATCGCCTCGACACGGCGGCGGATTATCTCGATACACATCCGGATACGGTCTGCATCGTGACCGGCGGGCAGGGCGACGGAGAGAGCGTCACGGAGGCGTCCGCCATGCAGAAGTACCTCGTTGAGCGCAAGGGAATCGACGCAAACCGCATCCTTGTCGAGGACAAGGCGACGAGCACGCTGGAAAATTTCAAGTTCAGCAAAGCGCTGATCGAGGAACAATGCGGAAAAGACGTCCGCATCGCGTTCGTCACGACCGATTTCCACGTCTTCCGCGCGGGCAGAGTGGCAAAGAAGGCGGGCATTTCCGCGGTCGGCATTGCCGCGCCGGACGTCTGGTACATCCGCATCAACAACTTCCTGCGCGAGTGCGTCGGCATCGTCGTGTACGGCTTGCGCGGCGACATATAAAAAGAAAAAGGAGAATGAACATGCTGGAATTTCGGTATGACACACAGATGCTGATCGACGGGACGGACCTCAACGAGGACGTGATCCGCGATCATTTCCTTGCCTGCTTCGAGGGCGACTGCCTCCTCGCAGTCGGCGGACCCGAGACGATCAAAATCCATTTCCATACGAACAAGCCGTGGGAAGTGCTTGAATACTGTGCAAGCTTAGGTGAGATCTACGATATCGTTGTGGAGGATATGGACCGTCAGTCCCGCGGGCTGCAGGGCTGACCGAATGGAAAAGACATGCCTGTCCCAAAATCGGGACAGGCATTTGCGAACGAAAAACCTGATCGGATGCGGAGGAGAAGACAATGAAACAAGGGACGGCGGTCGATCCGGTCATTCGGGAACTGTACGCCCGCTTTTTTGACGGGGATCCCGTTTCCTGCGAGAGCATCGAAACGGGCGTCAATGAGGACGATTACCGCAAGACGGTCATCGTGACGGCGGCGGACGGCGAAAAAACCGTGTTGAAGATCGTTTCGAACGATTTCACCTTTCCGGAAAAGATCCGGATGTGGAAGCGAACGGTCGAAGAATACCGCGGTCTCGGCTATTACTGCCCACTGATCTTTTGCGACAAAAACGGCGATTTTCCGATGATCGATTATCAGGGCAGGCGCTGCGTCGTCTATGCGGAGGAATTCTCGCGGTATCGCACGCTCGAGAACCGTATGGCGGAGGACGCGCAAAGCGTGAGTACACGCGCGTACGCAAGGGATGTCTGGCGCATGACGGCGAAGATCGCGGCGAAACGGCTGGATTACACGGCGTATCCGTCCGCGTACTGTCTGTTTGAGCGCTTCTGCCCGAGCGACGAGACCGACGAAGTGACCGAAAACGCGCAGGAATGGAAGAAGCTTGCGGACGCGCTGCCGGAATCGTTTTACGCGCAGGTGCAAAGGATCCGGACACGCTGGAATGAGAACCGCGACGCTTTGAAGCAGGTTTACGGGACGCTTCCGGCCTCCGTATTTCAGGCGGACCTGAATGCGACGAATCTGCTGATCGATGAGGACGGCGCGTTCAAGGGAGTCATGGATTTCAACCTCTGCGGCAGGGACGTGTTTCTGAACTACCTGATGCGCGAAAACTACGGCGAGTTTGAGCAGGAACTTGAGATGATCCGCGAAGCGCTGCGCATTTCGTCGGAGTATTACGCGTTTTCGGAGGACGAAAAGCGCGCCGCGCTGCCGCTCTATCGCTGCCTGAAGCCGCTGTGGTATACACGGGTGGAGGATCTCCGGGAGGCGGGGAATGACGAAGCGAAGATCCGGGAGATCTTGGACCGGATCGAGAGGTTCCAGACCGCGGAGATCGATTTTACGAGCTGCATGGAATAAGGTTAAAAAACAATAGCTGTACCGAAATCGGTACAGCTATTTCTGTATTTACGCTTATATGTCCCGAAAAAGGTATAGGATTATGCTTCGGTGAAATCGAATCCGATCAAACGGCCCGCTTCGGTGAAGCCGACGGCACGGTAGAGGGCGTTGGATGGGGGGTAGCTCGTGTCCGCATAGAGCATGACGCGGTCGCCGCTTTCATATGCATCCGCACAGACGGAGCTCACGAGCGCTTTTCCGTAGCCGTGCCCGCGGTGCGCTTCGTCCGTCACCACGTTATGGATATAGGAGAGCCCTTCCTCCGGCTGCGAGACACGGACCAGTGCAGTGATTGTCCCATTTATACACCAACCATAGGAGAGAGGACCTTCGCAGAAGTCGGTCCCGGCGGCAAGCCGCGCAGGGACGGGGATGGGCTCGCGCGCCTGTTCGCCCAATTCTGCGAGGATCGCGCCGCACAGAGCGGGGTCGAGATCCCTTGCGGGAACGCGCTCGCCTTTGGCGGTAAAGCGGTTCGGTTTTTCGCAGAGATACGCGGTCAGCGGCAGACGACGCTTTGACGGGAAGGGGAGGGCAAGCTCGAGGTACCGGACGAGGGAGGCGCGTCCGATCACGCCGGCAAGATTGTTCGCTTCCTTCAGTACGCAGATCGAAGCGGCAAGCTCTTGTAGCGTATCATCCGAAATGCCGCGCCGCGTATAGATCCACGCGGGAAAACCCTGCCCGGCGCGCACGAACAGCACGTCCTGCCTGTCGGAAAGGAGCAGAGCGTCCTTTTTGCGCATAAGCTGTCGCATTTTATAAAACGTGATCTCCTCGGCGTCGCTCGAAAACGCAAACGCCGCGGCTTCTTCCTTCGTGATCGTGCGGATCATGGGTCAGTTGTCCTCCGAGAAGCGTTCCTTCGCCTCGAAGACGGCGGCGATCTTCTTATAGTCGCCGAATACGGTCAGTTTATCGCCCGCTTCCATGATTGTCTTCGCGCCGGCGGGCACGGCTTTTTTGCCGGGCTTTTCGATCAGCATGACCATGAGGTCGTGCTCGGCGCGAAAGTTGATCTTTGCAAGCGTTTTTTCGCGGAACGCTTCGGGCACCTCGACAAGCGTAACCTGTGCGATCGCGTCCTCGCCGAGGTAGTCGACGAGCAGCACGGAATTTGCGGTCTCGCGGCGGGTCAGGAGGTTCGCGATCCGCTCGATAACGCGGTCGCCCCAGGCGCGGATCTTCGGCACGCGCATAAAGATGATGATGATCGCGGCGGCAAGGATCGGGATCAGGATGCTGAACAGGTTCGAGAGCTCGTCGAGCTTGATGGAAAGGAAAACGTTGATCAGCATGGATACGATCGTGATATTGAATACGTATCCGAACAGCATGGTGATGCGGGCAAGCCGTCTTCTCGATCTGCTCGTCAGCAGCAGTTCGCTTTCGCGCGTGGTGAAGCCGCAGCCGGTAATCAGAGAAATGACCTGGAACCGCGCTTTTTCGTCGGAAAGTCCGGTAAACCGAAACAGCATCGCAAACACTTCGGATATGATCCAATATACGAGGATCATGAGCGAAAACAGCGTCAGCGCAAGGTAAATATTCATGTCCGCGTTCCCTTCCACGTTCTTTCTTCCAGTTTACCATACTTCGCCCGGAATGGCAATTGCGCAGGCGCATCGTTCACGTTTTTTTCATGCGTTGCGCGGAAATAAAAAAGGAAGGGCGGAAAAGCCCTTCCTTGATGTGTGTGTAATTATTTATCCAAAGTATCCGACATTGTGGCGACCATGACCGCCTTGATCGTGTGCATGCGGTTTTCCGCCTCGTCGAACACGACGCTGTGCTTCGAACGGAAGACTTCGTCGGAAACTTCCATTTCCTTGAGACCGAAGCGGTTGTAAATGTCCATGCCGACGCTCGTTTCGAGGTCGTGGAAGGACGGCAGGCAGTGCTCGAAGATGACGTCCGGATTGCCGGTCTTCTTGAGCATGTCCATGGTGACGCGATACGGCTCGAGGAGACGGATGCGCTCTTCGAACTGCGCTTCCTCGCCCATGGAGACCCAAACGTCGGTGTAGATGACGTCCGCGCCTTCGACCGCGTCGATGGAATCGGAAAGCTCGATCTGACCGCCGGTTTCCTTGCAGAGCTCACGCATCTTGTTCACCAGTTCCTCGGACGGGAACAGCGATTTCGGCGCGATGCCGACAAAGTGCATGCCCATCTTGGCGCAGCCGATCATCAGGGAATTGCCCATATTGTTGCGCGCATCGCCGACGTACACGAACTTGACCTTGTTGAGGGGCTTATTGACGTGCTCCTCGATCGTCATCCAGTCCGCAAGGACCTGCGTCGGATGATAGAGGTCGGTGAGGCCGTTCCATACCGGCACGCCGCTGTGTTTAGCGAGCAGCTCGACGGTCTCCTGCTTGAAGCCGCGGAACTCGATGCCGTCATAAAACCTGCCGAGCACCTTTGCGGTGTCTTCGAGCGATTCCTTCTTTCCCATCTGGGAGTTACTGAGGAACGTGACGTTTGCGCCCTCGTCGTACGCGGCGGTCTCAAACGCGCAGCGGGTACGGGTGGAGGTCTTCTCGAACAGCAGCACGACGTTCTTGTTCGCCATGCGCTTCGGGAAAATGCCCTGTTTCTTTTCGGCCTTGACCTGATGCGCAA
>JAFZIH010000097.1 GCA_017554455.1 Clostridia bacterium
ACAGGTGAAAGACCTGTGCGATCTCGTCACTGTAAGCGGGTTGAAACCGTCATGCAAATGCAGCCACTGCGAAAGCGGGAAGGCGACGGCGTTTTTTACCGCGAGCCAGGAAACCTGCCGGTCGGAACGGTACGGGAAAAGAGATTTTCCGGATCACGAGGAATTGATTGTACCATGGCTCCTGAGGGGCAATCTGTACACATTCCTTTTACCATTTCGGTAAAGGGATTTTTTCGTGCCGTGCGTTTTGGCTTCAGCAAATACGGGGCGAAAGAATCCCGGAAATACAGGAGGAAAAGAACAGTATGAAGAAGGCAATTGCAATGCTGCTGGTCGTTCTGATGGTCGGCTCGTTTGCGGCGTGCAGCGGTACGCAGCAGGCGAGTGAGCCCACGGCGGAACCGACGGCAACGGAAGCGCCCGCAGAGCCGACGGCGGCACCGGAAGAGCCCGTGGATACCGCCGCGGCAGACAAGGAAGCGGCGGACAAGGTCGCGGCGCTGATCGACGCGATCTACGTGCAGGAGCGTACGGACGAAACCGACGCGCAGTGCGCAGCGGCAAAGGCGGCGTGGGATGCGCTGACGGATGCACAGAAGGAACTCGTGGAAGGCGAAGAAGCCGATTTCGATTACTTCGGCAGAGACACCGGCGACGCATCGAAGGACGATCCGAGAAACGCGGATGAGATCGGCGAAAACGAACTGCTGGTCGTAAGCTTCGGCACGTCGTTCAACGACAGCCGCGCCATGGACATCGGCGGCATTGAAGCGGCGCTTGAAAAGGCGTATCCCGACTGGTCGGTCAGAAGAGCGTTCACGGCGCAGATCATCATCAATCACATCCAGGCGCGCGACGGTGAGTTCATCGACAACATGGAGCAAGCGCTTGAACGCGCGGTCGCAAACGGCGTCAAGACGCTCGTGATCCAGCCGACGCACCTGATGCAGGGCGCGGAGTACGACGAGCTTTGCGAAGCGGTCGAGGCATACGCGGACAAGTTCGAAACCGTGACGGTCACGGAGCCGTTGCTCGGTCAGGTGGGCAGCGACGCGTCCGCCGTCAACACCGACAAGCGTACCGTCGCGATCGCGGTCACCGAGGAAGCGGTGAAGCTTGCGGGTTATGAGAGTCTCGCAGCCGCAGAAGCGGACGGCGTTGCGTTCGTGTTCATGGGCCACGGCACCTCGCACAAGGCGAAGGTCACCTATTCCCAGATGCAGACACAGATGGCAAAGCTCGGATTCAAAAACGTATTCGTCGGCACCGTCGAGGGCGAGCCGGAGGAGACTGCGTGCGAGAACGTTATCAACGCGGTGCATGAAGCGGGTTACACCAAGGTCATCCTTCGTCCGCTGATGGTCGTCGCGGGCGATCATGCAAACAACGATATGGCAGGTGAGGATGAGGATTCCTGGCTCTCCATGTTCAACGCGAGCGGTTATTTCACCGAGGTTGCAACGCAGATCAACGGTCTCGGCAGCATCGAGGACGTGCAGGCGATCTACGTTTCCCACAGCAAAGCGGCGATCCTTGCGCTTGCGCCGGCCGGCGAAAGCGACGAAGCGGCGGCAGCTCGCGTTGCGGCGCTGATCGACGCGATCTACGTGCAGGAGCGCACGGCGGATACCGACGCGCAGTGCGCCGCGGCAAAGGCGGCTTGGGACGCGCTGACCGACGCGCAGAAGGAGCTCGTTGAGGGCGAAGAAGCCGATCCCGATTACTTCGGCAGAGACACCGGCGACGCGAGTCTGGACAACCCGAGAAACGCGGACGAGATCGGCGAAAACGAGCTGCTGGTCGTGAGCTTCGGCACGTCGTTCAACTCGAGCCGCGCCATGGATATCGGCGGCATCGAGGCGGCTCTTCAGGCGGCGTTCCCGGATTGGTCGGTTCGCAGAGCGTTCACCGCGCAGATCATCATCAACCATGTGCAGGCGCGCGACAACGAATGGATTGACAACATGGATCAGGCGCTCGAACGTGCGGTGATCAACGGCGTTAAGAACCTTATCGTGCAGCCCACGCATCTGATGCACGGTGCGGAGTACGACGAGCTCAAGGCGGCGGTCGACGCGTATGCGGACAAGTTCGAGTCCGTGAAGATCGCGGAGCCGCTTCTGGGCGAAGTCGGCGCGGATGCGACGGAGGTCAACAACGACAAGGAACGCGTTGCAAAGGCGGTCGTTGCGGAAGCGGTGAAGATAGCGGGCTATGAAACGCTCGAGGATGCGGAAGCGGACGGCGTTGCGTTCGTGTTCATGGGACACGGCACCGCGCACAAGGCGAAGGTCACGTATTCCCAGATGCAGACGATGATGAACAATCTCGGCTACAGGAATGTGTTCATCGGCACGGTTGAGGGCGAGCCGGAGGAGACCGCATGCGAAGCGATCATTGAAGCGGTCCATGCGGCGGGATATGACAAGGTCGTTCTCCGCCCGCTGATGGTCGTTGCAGGCGATCACGCGAACAACGACATGGCGGACCCGGACGATCCGGAATCCTGGCTGAGACAGTTCAAGGACGCAGGATTGTTCTTTGACGTCAGCGTGCAGATCAACGGCCTCGGCAGCATTGAAGCGGTGCAGGCAATCTACGTCGAGCATACCGACGCGGCGATCGAGACGGCTGCTCCCGCAAAGAGCGCAGAGGTAGCGACGGCGGCAGGCGCACTTGCGGACGGCGTATACGATGCCGAGTTCAAGACGGACAGCAGCATGTTTCATGTCAATGAGGCGAACAAGGGCCTCGGCGTGCTGACGGTCAAGGACGGGAAGATGTTCATCCACGTCAGTCTCGTTTCAAAGTCGATCGTGAACCTGTTTGTCGGCACGGCGGAGGACGCACAGAAGGACGGCGCGGTACTGTTGGAGCCGACAACGGATACCGTAACGTATGACGACGGTACGAGCGAGGAGGTCTACGGCTTTGACATTCCGGTCTCCGTGATCGGCGAGGAGTTCGATCTGGCGATCATCGGCAAATCCGGCAAATGGTACGATCATAAGGTCATGGTATTAAACCCCGTTCCGCAGAACTGACGCTTGCGGTTCGGAGAAAAGACGTGTAAAATATAAAAAAAAGGCGGCACGGCGGATCCGCACGGAATGCCGCGCCGCCGCTTTCGTTTCGGAGGGAATCGATATGAAAAAACGGATCCTCGTGTTTACGCTTGCACTCGTCATGCTGGCTGCAGCGGTCAGCTGCGGATGGAAAGCGCTGCCGGGGGCGGGCACTTATACGATTGAGGTCAAATTGGAAGGCGGCACAGGCAGGGCGAGCATCGCGTCGCCCGCGGAGCTGGTCGTCTTTCCGGACGGACAGGCGTCTCTGGTGGTGATCTGGAGCAGCGATAAGTATGACTACATGCTTGTGGACGGAGAACGCTATGAACCCGCGATCAAAGACGGGCATTCCCTGTTTGTAATCCCGGTCAAGACATTGGACAAGCCGCTTTCCGTGATCGCGGACACGACGGCGATGAGTACGCCGCATGAGATCGAATACACGATCACGTTCGACGTTTCGTCGCTGAAAAACGCGTCATGAGCGCACGCAGAAGAATCAAATTTGTTGCGCTGATCCTCAGCGCTGCTTTTTGTATTCTGACTTTTGCCTGCCGGACGAAAACGTCGGAAACGAACCGACCGGAAGGCCCCGCGTGGGAGACGCTCTCGGCGGTTTCCGAAACGCCCGTGCGCTTTGCGACCGAATTTTCGATCACGCAATACACGGATGGCTTCGAGATGATCGAGATCCCCGCAACCGGCAGGCTGCTCATGGTGCCGGAGGGGCAGGGCGCGCCGAAGGGACTTCCGGAGGACGTTCAGGTCATCTATCGTCCGGTCGATCGGATCTATCTCACCGCGACGAGCGCGATGGACTTTTTCCGCGCATTGGACGGGATCGAAGCCGTGCGGCTTTCCGGCACAAAAGCGGACGGATGGTCGATCGGCGCGGCAAAAGAGGCGATGGAACGCGGCGATATGCTGTTTGCCGGCAAGTACAGCGCGCCGGATTTCGAGCTTCTTCTGAAAGAGCACTGCACGCTTGCGATCGAATCGACGATGATCTATCATTCGCCCGCGATCAGCGAAAAGCTCATGGGTTACGGCATTCCGGTGCTGATCGAACGCTCCAGCTATGAGGAGGATCCGCTCGGACGCATGGAGTGGATCAAGGTCTACGGCGCGCTGCTCGGCAAGGAAGACGAGGCAGCGGCGCTGTTTGACGCCGAGGTCGAAGC
>JAFZIH010000098.1 GCA_017554455.1 Clostridia bacterium
CCTACGCGATCCGGCAGGAAGCGTATCTGAAGCTGCAGACGCTGTCGTTCTCGTTCTACGACAAGACCTCCGCGGGCTACCTCATGGCGCGCATGGTCAGCGACGTCGCAAGGTTATCCGATATGATCGCGTGGAGCATCACGGACTTTCTTTGGTGCGGCTTCTATACGCTGTTCTGCTTCGGCGCGATGTTCTGGTTCAACTGGAAGCTGGCGTTCATCGTGCTTGCGGTCATTCCGCCGCTTGCGGTCGTCAGCTTGTACCTGCAAAAGAAGATCCTGCGCTATCAGCGCGTGTCGAGAAAGCACAATTCCCGCATCACGAGCGCGTTCAATGAGGGCATCATGGGCGCGATGACGACGAAGACGCTTGTCCGCGAAGAACAGAACGCGGCGGAATTCGAAGCGATCACGACTGACATGCGCAAGGCAAGCGTCAAAGCTTCCGTGCTGTCGGCGACGTTCTTCCCGCTCGTTGTTTCGCTCGGTGCGGTCGGAACCGCGCTTGCGCTGATCTTCGGCGGCGCGGGCGTTCAGGCAACGCTCGGCGGCGCGCAGACCTTCCTCGGCGTCATCACCGCCGGTACGCTCGTGTCGTTCATCAACTATGCTTCGAGCTTGTTCGACCCGATCCAGCAGCTTGCGGGCATCTTTGCCGACATGCAGAGCGCGCAAGCGAGCGCGGAACGCGTGCTCTCCCTGCTCGACACGGAATCCGAGGTCAGCGACACGCCCGAAGCGGAAGCAAAGTACGGCACGTCCATGGACCCGAAACGCGAAAACTGGGAGCCGATCGAGGGCGATATCGTGTTCGATCACGTCGACTTCTATTATAAGGAATCCGAGCCGCTGCTTCGTGACTTCAATCTGCATATCCGTGCGGGCGAAACGATCGCGCTCGTCGGCGAAACCGGCGCGGGAAAATCCACGATCGTCAACCTGATCTGCCGCTTCTATGAGCCGAAACAGGGCCGCATCCTGATCGACGGCAGGGACTACCGCGAACGGTCTCAGCTTTGGCTGCAGTCCTCGCTCGGATACGTACTGCAAAGCCCGCATCTGTTCTCCGGCACGATCCGCGACAACATCCGTTTCGGCAGACCCGACGCGGACGAGGAAAGCGTGCACCGCGCCGCGGCGATGGTCCATGCGGACGAATTCATCGAGCGGCAGCAGAAGGGCTACGATACCGAGGTCGGCGAAGGCGGCGTGCGGCTGTCAACCGGGCAGAAGCAGCTCATCTCCTTCGCGCGCGTGATCCTTGCAAATCCGCAGATCTTCGTGCTCGACGAGGCGACGAGCTCGATCGACACCGAGACCGAGCAGCTCATCCAGAGCGCGATCACCGAGGTGCTGAAAGGCCGCACAAGCATCGTCGTCGCGCACCGTCTTTCTACGATCCGCAACGCCGACCGCATCCTCGTGATCCGCGGCGGCGCGATCGTCGAGGAGGGCGATCACGAGACGCTTCTCAGAAAAGGCGGCTACTATCACGATCTCTACATGCATCAGTATGAAGAGGACGCTATGAAGGAAGCGCTGAAATAAAAGCCAAAACGCAAAACCGGCCGGGAGCTTTCCCGACCGGTTCTTTTTGTTTCGATTATTCGTATTTGACCTGCAGCGTGCCGAAGTTCACGTCGGCGCGAATGATGATCGTCTGCGTGGCGTCCGGGCTCGGCTCACCGTAGGTTGCGAAGGACCCGAACGACGTATCGGACGATTTCACAAGGCGAACATTCGACGGCAGGAAGATCGTCAAGCTGCCGAAGTTCTGATCGATCTCAAGCAGACAGTTGTCCGTGAACGTTCTGACGTTGCGGAAGTCGACCTTATAATCGCCGAAGTTCATGTCGATGCTGCCGCCGCGCAGCGTCTCGCCGTCATAGGTGATGACGCCGGAGCCGAAGCTCATGTCCGCGTCGAG
>JAFZIH010000099.1 GCA_017554455.1 Clostridia bacterium
CGGGGGAGATTTTCATTGAGTACGCAAATGAAGCATTCCCGTTCCTGCTGGGCAGAAAGGGCACTTTTGACAGAGAAGGCGTATATTTATCGGTGATTTGAAGATGGCCTCGTTCTCTGGCGAACAACCTGGGTTTTCTCGTGTAAATGCGCATCTGCTGGATACATGACGCGGGGGTCATTGAATCACGCAGAAATACGATAAAACAGCACGGAAAGCCCGTGCTGTTTGATTATGAGGTGTCGTTATTTCGATACTTCGATCAATTCGATCGTAAAGTTCAGTTCCTTGCCCGCCATTTCGTGATTGGCGTTGAACGTGATCGTGGTTTCGTCCTTTGCGACGACCTTGACCGGCACCGGTTGACCGTACGCGTTTCGCAGATACACCCGTTGTCCGACCGAAACGCTCTCTGCGCCAGGCATGCGCGCGATCTCGACGGAGAAGATCGCGTTGGGATCGGACTCGCCGTACGCTTCGGCGGGGGAGAGATGCACTTCTTTGATCTCGCCGACTTCCATATCCGCAACTGCGGCGTCAAAGCCTTTGATCATCTGACCGATGCCGCAGATAAACTCCAACGGTTCGCCGCGATCATACGAGGAATCGAACTGCGTCCCGTCGTTGAACGTGCCGCGATAGTGCGTGCGGACCTTTTTGCCGACGTTTTTACCCGTAAGCTCCGGCTCCGTGTGACAACCGGCGCATCCGGCGCATCCGCCTTCGCCGCACGAGGCATGTCCATCGTCGTGACAGGAATGGCCTTCTTCATGGTGATGGTCACAGTTCGCTCCGGTATTTTTCAATTCTCCCCGAAGAAACGCTTCCACCGCTTCGTCCGCGCTGCCTTCAGCGCCTGCGCAAAGCTCAATGTCGTTTTCTTCCAGAGCCGCCTGCGCGCCGTTGCCGATGCCGCCGCAGATCAGAACGTCGATCGCGCGTTCTTTCAGCAGTCCGGCAAGCGCTTCGTGCCCGCTGCCGTCGGAACCGATCAGCTCGGAAGAAACGATCTTACCGTCCTTTACTTCATAAACCTTGAACGTCTCCGTGTGCCCGAAGTGCTGAAACACCTCGCCGTTTTCATACGTGACAGCAATTTTCATCTGACGATCTCCTTTGTTTTCCATATCATAATCATTATAGCAGGGTTTACTGCAACTAGCAATCAGCGAACAAAATATAAAAATCGCGTTATTTGTAACAATGTTACAGAAGAACCTTTACTTGTATGCTAAACTTCGGGTATACTGAAAAGCAGGAGGAAAGACAAATGCTTACGATCACAAAGGACAATTTCAATACGGAAGTTGTAGAGTCGGACAAACCCGTGCTGCTGGATTTCTGGGCGACGTGGTGCGGCCCGTGCCGGATGTTCGCGCCGATCCTTGCGCAGTTTTCGGAAAAACACCCGGAGATCAAGGTCGGCAAGGTGGATGTGGATAAGGAGCCGGAGCTTGCAATGCAGCACAGGATCATGAGCATTCCCTCGTTGGTCCTGTATCGCAACGGCAGAGTGGAAAAAACGGCGGTCGGCGCAATGCAGCCTGGCGCACTGGAAAACTGGATCAACTAAAGGAGGTTCCCATGAGCGAACAGAGAAAAACCGTTATCATCGGCGGCGTTGCCGGCGGCGCAAGCTGCGCGGCGCGGCTCCGTCGGCTGGACGCGGACCGCGAGATCGTGATTCTGGAACGCGGCGCGTACATTTCCTACGCGAACTGCGGGCTGCCGTATCACGTCGGCGACGTGATCAAAAACCGCGGCGCGCTGCTTCTCATGACGCCCGAGCGCATGTGGGAACGCTTTCGCATCGACGTGCGCGTGCAGAATGAGGTGACTGAGATCGATCGCGAAAAGAAGACCGTCACCGTCCGTAAAACCGAGACCGGAGAGGTTTACGAACAGCCGTACGACGATCTTGTCATCGCGACCGGTTCGTCGCCGCTGCGGCCGAGGATCCCCGGCATCGACAATCCGAAGATCAGAACGCTGTGGACCGTGCCGGATACGGACGAGATCCGTTCGATGGTACAAAGCGGGACAATCAAAACCGCGGCGGTGATCGGCGGCGGGTTCATCGGCCTTGAGATGGCGGAGAACCTGCGTCACGCGGGGCTTGAGGTTTCTTTGATCGAGGCGCTCGATCAGGTCATGGCGCCTGTCGATTTCGAACTGGCGCAGATGCTGCACGAGAACATCCGAAGCCACGGCGTGAAGCTGTATCTGAGTGACGGCGTCGACAGTTTCGCCGAACAGGGCGAGCAGGTACTTGTGAAGCTCAAGAGCGGCACGGAAGTGACCGCGGACATGGTGATCCTGTCGATCGGCGTGCGGGCAAACAACGCGCTTGCCAAGGAAGCAGGGCTGAAGCTCAACGAGAGAGGCGGCATCATCGTCGACGAGCATATGCGCACCGAAGACCCGTCGATCTATGCGGTCGGCGACGTGATCGAGGTCGAGGATTTCGTGTTCAAGGGACGCACGATGGTACCGCTGGCCGGTCCCGCCAACAAGCAGGGCAGGATCGTCGCGGACGTGCTCGCGGGCAGAGATTCCGCGTACAAGGGCACGCAGGGTTCCTCGGTCGCGAAGGTATTCGATCTCACCGTCGCTTCGACCGGCGCGAATGAAAAGACGCTGAAAAAGCGCGGCATGGAGAAGGGCAAGGACTATGAAAGCCTGATCATTACGCAAAATTCGCACGCGGGCTATTATCCCGGTGCGACGCCGATGACGCTGAAGATCCTGTTTGCGCCCGATACCGGACGCATCTTCGGCGCGCAGATCGTGGGCAGGGAAGGCGTGGACAAGCGTATCGACACGATCGGCGTCGCTATGCGGCTAAACGGTACGGTCTCCGATCTCAAGGACCTCGAGCTTGCGTATGCGCCGCCGTACTCTTCCGCGAAGGATCCGGTCAATATGGCGGGCTACGTCGCTGAAAACATCCGCACCGGGCTGGTGAAGATCGCGCCCTATGACGCGCCGGCGACCGATCCGGACGCGGTTCTGCTCGATGTGCGCGAGGAAGCCGAGGTCATGGCGTTTGCCGTGCCGAACGCAGTGAACATTCCGCTCGGCAAGCTTCGCGAGCGACTTTCGGAACTCGATCCCGAAAAGCGCATCATCGTATTCTGCGGGATCGGCGTCCGCGCATACACCGCGGCGCGCATCCTGAACCAGAACGGTTTTAATCATGTGGAAATCTATCCGGGCGGCGTGCGCATGTATCAGGCAAACTACCCGGAACCCGAAGAAGAACCGATCGCGGACACAAAAAAGGAGGTCCCCATGGAACAGGCAACCGTCACAAACAAGATCACGCTCAACTGCTGCGGCATGCAGTGCCCTGGCCCGATCATGGAGGTATTCAAATCCGTGAAAGACATGAAGGACGGCGAGCTTCTGGAAGTCTCCGCGTCCGATCCGGGCTTTGCGAAGGACATCGTGTCGTGGTGCAAGCGCACCGGTAATACGCTGGTCAGCAATGAGGAACGCGACGGCGCATACGTCGCGACGATCCGCCGCGGAACAAACGCGCCCGCGGTACAGAAGACCGCGTCGGTCGAAGCCCTGCCGAAGGGCAAGACGATCATCGTGTTCGACGGCGATATGGATAAGGTGCTCGCAAGCTTCGTTATTGCAAACGGCGCTTTGGCGATGGGCAGACCGGTCACGATGTTCTTCACGTTCTGGGGACTGACCGCGCTTCGCAAGACGGAGAAGGTTCCGGTCAAAAAGAATTTCATCGAAAAGATGTTCAGCGTGATGCTGCCGAAAGGCGCGGGAAAGCTCAAACTGTCCAAGATGAACATGGGCGGCATGGGCACGGCCATGATGAAGGGCATCATGAAGGACAAGAACATCGACTCGCTCGAAACCATGATGAAGAAGGCCATGGAGAACGGCGTCAAGATCATCGCCTGCTCGATGAG